>NZ_BAAHYY010000001.1:0-120690 GCF_054657315.1 Marinitoga arctica
TTGTTTACATAATAGTTATTTTTTCCCTTCAAAAAATGATATAATTATAATAATAAAATTTTTTAATTGGAGGGATAAGATGACAACAGGATTTTTAGGGACATTATTATGGTGGATTTTTATTTTTTATGTTTTAATGGGACCACAAATGAAATTTGCACAATTAATAGCAGGAAGGAAGAGTTTATTATCTTCTTTGTCCAAAAAAAGAAACTCTACAGTTATAACTTTAATTCATAGACAAGAGAGCATGGGTTTTTTAGGTTTTTCTTTTTACAAATATATAAATGTGGAAGATAGTGAAGAAATTCTAAGAGCTATTAGAAAAGCTCCAAAAGATAAGCCTATTGATTTAATTATTCATACACCAGGAGGACTTGTTTTAGCTGCAACACAAATAGCTAAAGCTTTGCATGATCATCCATCGGAAACAAGAGTTATTGTTCCACATTATGCAATGAGTGGAGGGACTTTAATTTCTTTAGCTGCAAATCAAATAATTATGGATGAACATGCTGTGTTAGGTCCTGTAGATCCACAATTAGGACAAAACCCTGCTCCAAGTATTGTAAAAGCTGTAGAACAAAAGGGTGTTGATAAGGTTGACGATCAAACACTTATATTAGCAGATGTAGCAAAAAAATCTATTTCTCAGGTTCAAAATTTTATTTTTAATATATTAAAAGATGACATGGATGAAAATAAGGCTAAGGAGCTTTCACAAACTTTAACTGAAGGAAGATGGACTCATGATTATCCTATTACAGTAGAAGAAGCAAAAGAACTTGGATTAAATGTTTCAACAGATATGCTAGAAGAGGTATATGCTTTAATGGATTTATATTCTCAACCTGTAAGACAAAGAGGAACTGTAGAATTTGTATCCTACACAAATAAAAAATAATTTTGTAGAAGTATAAATTATTATATAATCTGAGCATAATTAATATATTTTTTCTATAATAAATGGATAGAAGCATAGAAACTGGTAAGAGTCTCTATGTTTACTATCCATTTTGATTTTATCAATATATTATCATATTTCAACTTTTTATTTATATTTTAACTTTTAATTTTTTGTATAATAAGAAAAAAGATAACACTGAAAAAATTCCTAAATAACTAAATAAAGAATCATATATAGAAAAATATCTATATGGAGATAATGCTTGGATATATTCACTTGCAATAGGAAGAATAAAAATAATACTGCTAAAAATATATAGAAAAATTTTTCTATGAAAATACGATTTTAAAAATAAAAACATTCCTCCGGCGTATGCTAAAAAATGCCACATTTTATCTTCACCTGTAAATCTCGAATAATTAAAAGGTGGTTTTGGTGTAGTAGCAAAATATATTAAAATAATTAAATATACTATAAAAAGAATATCCCATAATAGCTTTCTTTTTTTCATCTTCATAATTTACCTCCTCAAAAAATTATATCATAAAAATCTTATAATTTAATTTTAAAATAATTAAATTATATTATATGATATAATTTATTATAATCATTAAAAGGAGGCGATTACATGAAATTAAATGAATTTAATGAATTTAGAGAAAAAATGAATGAAAAAATATTGGAAAATGGTACATTAAATACAAAAAGATTTTTTAATTTAGATGGTGCTGTGTATAGAGATGGTGCAATACCTACAAAATATAAAGAAATGTTAGGATTAGTTGCTTCAATGGTATTAAGATGTGAAGGGTGTATAGCATATCATATAAAAAGATGTTTAGAAGAAGGAGTAACAGACAAAGAATTCTATGAGGTATTTGATATAGCATTAATAGTTGGAGGTTCGATAGTCATACCACATTTAAGAGAAGCTGTAGCATTTTTAGAAGAAGCAAAAAAAGAAATTAGAGGAGAGTAATATGACTCAAATTTTGAAAATAAATCCTTTTGATATAGATTTGAAAAAAATAAATATTGCTGCTGAAAAAATTAAGTTAGGAAATTTAGTGGTTTTCCCTACTGAAACTGTATATGGTCTAGGAGCAAATGCATTGAATGTAAATGCTGTAAAAAAAATTTATATTGCTAAGGGAAGACCTGCAGATAATCCCTTAATTATACATTTAAATTCAATAAAAATGATTAATAAATATGCATATATAGATGATAAAATATTAGAAAAAATTAAAATTTTTATTCCTGGTCCTATTACCTTTGTTTTAAAAAAGAGAAGCATTGTTCCTGATATAATAACAGCTAATAGAGATACAGTTGCGGTTAGAATTCCAGCACATCCTATAGTTAGAAGCTTGATAGAAATGTCTGGAGTTCCCATAGCAGCACCAAGTGCAAATTTATCCGGGAAACCAAGCCCCACAATTGCTGAACATGTTATAGAGGATATGTATGGCAGAGTTGATATAATTATTGATGGTGGAGATGTTGATTTTGGTTTAGAATCAACTGTAATCGATTTAACAGAAGATATTCCCACTTTATTAAGACCAGGTCCGATTGTTCCTGAAAAATTAAAAGAAGTATTTGGCGATATAGTAGTTCCAGATTTTATTTACGGAAAAGGAAAGGTTGATATAGCAAAGGCACCAGGAATGAAATATCGACATTATGCACCTAATAAGAAAACAATATTGGTTGAATATTCTCAAAAGAGAATAGATATAATAAAAGAAATAATTGATAATTATAAGTCTCCTTTGCTGGTTGTATTTGAAGAAGATAAGAAATATTTTAATAATTATGATATAATGATTTCAGGTAAAAAAGAGGATTATTTTGAAATAGCGGTTAAATTATTTAATATTTTAAGAACTGCAGATAAAACTGAAAACGATGTAATTATAATAGAAGGTGTAGAAGATAAGGGATTGGGTATATCAATAATGAATAGATTAAGAAAAGCTGCTTCTGAGATCAGGAGGTAATAAATTTGAGACTTTTATTTGATGTTGGAAATACTCATATAGTTATAGGTATTTATGATGGAAAATTTTTAAACACATGGCGAATAGGAACAAAATCATTTGAAACTGAAGATGAATTATATTCACATTTAATTCCCTTATTTAATAGAGAGAATATAAACGAAAGTAATATAGATTCTGTAGTGATATCTTCAGTAGTACCTTCAATAAATTATATTTTAGGTAAGGTTGCTCAAAAATATTTTTCTGTAGATGCAGTTTTTGTTAATTCAAATAATTTAAATAATATGAAATTATTAGTGGATTATCCAAATGAAGTGGGTGCAGATAGGATTGCAAATGCACTTGCCTTAAAAGAATATTATAGTGATAATGCTATATCAATTGATTTTGGTACAGCTATTACAATAGATGTACTATATAAAGGAAATTTTATTGGAGGTTCTATAATTCCGGGTATAAAAACACAGATGATGGCTTTATTTTCTAAAACGGCAAAATTACCCCAAGTAGAATTGAAATTTCTTGATTATTCTGTAGGTAAAAATACAATAGATAATATACAAATAGGTATAATAAAAACTGTTGTATATGGGATACAACAATTATTAAAGGATATAGAAAAAGAATATAAAACAAAATTTGATATTGTGATTACTGGTGGAATAGGTAAGTCATTACAAAATATAATTCCAGAATTTAGTAATTATGATCCTTACTTAACATTGAAAGGACTGAATGTTTTTTATGAATTAATGAAAGGAGTAGATTGATGAAATATTCATCAAAACACTTTTTATTAGTAAATCCTTGGATATATGATACAGCAGCTTATGATTTTTGGTTGAAACCATTAGGATTATTATATATAGGGAGTATATTAAAAAATAATGGGTTTGAGGTTTCCTTGATAGATTTAATGAATCGATATGATAAATTTTTTATAGAAAACAATCTTGTAAAAGATAAGTATTATGGTACTGGTAAATTTTATTATGAAGAAGTTGAAAAACCTAGCATATTAGAGAATATACCGAGAAAATTTAAAAGATATGGTTTACCAAAATCAGAGTTTGTACAAAGATTAAAAAAAATTGATAATGTAGATGGAATACTTGTAACCTCAGTAATGACATATTGGTATTATGGTGTATATAAAACAATTGAAACGATAAGAGAAGTTTTCCCGGATAAACCAATTTTTCTTGGTGGAATATATGTAAATATAATGCCATTACATGCAAAAAAACAATTTGAAAAATTAAATGTTCATGTTATTAATGGGACAGGAAATATTGCAATTAAAAAGGTTCTTGAATATTATAATTGTGAAATTGAAGAAATAGATTGGTTTGAAAAATTAGAACCGGCATATGAATTGTATGAAGGAAGTATACCTAATATAGTTATTACTTCATCTATAGGATGTCCTTTTAAATGTACATATTGTGTTACTCCAAGAATGTGGAAATATCAAAGAAAAAGTGTAAAAAATATAATCAATGGACTTGAAAACATTCTTAAGGAAAAGCCAGTAACCGATGTAGTATTTTTTGATGATGCTTTTTTAATACATCCGAAAAAAAATGAATTATTATATGAATTATCAAAATTCAATGTTAGATATCATCTGCCAAATGGAATACATGCAAAATTGGTTGATGAAAAAACAGCTAAATTGTTTTCAAAAGCAAATTTTAAAGTTATTAAATTAGGATATGAAACTTCAGATGAAGAAATGCAAAAGAAAACAGGTGGGAAAGTAACAAATGATGATTTAAAAAGAGCAGCAACTTTATTATTAAATGAAGGATTAATAGAAACTTCTGCATATATAATGGCAAATTTACCAGGACAAAAAGTTGAAGATGTATTAAGAGGTATAGATTTTTGTCAAAATTTAGGAATAATTCCATCTGTAAATGAGTTTACTCCAATTCCAAATACACCGCAATATAATGAATTAGTTTCAAAAGGATGGCTTGAACATAATATAGATCCATTATTATTAAATAATTCTTTTTTGCCATATTGGTGGAAATATGGGATGAATGTAGATGAAATTGAAAGTATAAAGGCGTATTTAAGAGAAGTAAAAATGAAAAGAGGGATTAAACATGGAGGAAAATCTTGAAGAAATACAAAAAATAATAGAAAGTTTAGATAATATAGAAAAATTAATAGACAGAATTATTATCAATGAGGATTTTGAAACATTGCCAAAGATATTGGATCAAAGAAAAAAAATTTTAGAAAAAATGGCAATTTACTCTTCTTCTGATTTAATTCAAAATCGTATAAATAAATTATTAAATGATGATAAGAAAAGAATTATTGAAATTCAAAATGAAATGGGGAAAATCAAAAATCAATTAAAAACAGCAAATACTGGTAGAAGAGCTATTAAAAATGGATATATGAAAATTCAAGAAGAGTTTTCAAAAAGAAGATTTAATTCTAACGGGTAGGTGATTAAATGAAGCCAAGCGATGTAAAATTTTTGTCAAAAAAAATTATGGAATCAGGTGAAATTCCATTAATTTGGGGGCATTTTGGTGTAGGAAAGACTGATATAGCGAGAGATATAGCATTAGAAACAGGTAGAGAATTAATTATATTAGTTATTTCCCAAATGGAGCCAGGCGATTTAATTGGATTACCTTCAAAAAACGAGGATAAAACAGTATTTTTAAAACCTGATTGGTGGCCAGAAAAAGATAATACAATTATAATGATTGATGAAATTAATAGAGCTCATAGATCTATAAGAAATGCTATAATGCAATTATTATTAGATAGGAGAATACATAATCACGTATTACCGAAAGGAACATGGATCATGGCAGCTGCTAATCCTCCAGATGATGATTATGACCAAGTAGATTTAATTACAGATCCGGCATTTATGTCAAGATTTTTTCATTTAAGTTTAAATCCTGAAGCGAATGAATGGAGTCAATGGGCAAATAATCAAAATGTTATGAGTGAAATTATTTCTTTCATAGAAGAATATCCTGAATTCATTTCAAATGGAAAAAGTGTTTCATTCAGATTAGATTTAAAACCAAGTCCAAGAAGTTGGTATAAATTAAGTAAAGTTTTAAATAATTTGTCTAAAGAAGAAATAAAAGAATATGTGTATATACTTGCATCTGGAATTGTGGGTCCTGAAGCTGCAAGAACTTTTATAAATTATTTAGAAAGTAAAAGTAATATACCAGCTCCTGAAAAAATACTTTTAGAATTAGATGAAAATTTAATCAAGAGGATAAAAAATATGAATATTGATGAAAAAAATTCTATGATATTAAGATTAAATAAATATTTTGAAAATCTTGAAGAAGATGAAATGGTAAAAATACTAGATAATTCTGAACATAAATTGATGGCTAAAAATATAAAAAAATTGTCTTCAATTATTTCTAAAGATTCAGCGTATTCTATTTTAAGAAATATAGATCATTTTGTAAACAAAAATAAAGGTTTAAAAAAAGCATTTTTCGAAAAATTATTTGAAGAGTTGGCTATTGTTTTAGATAATGTAAATTGGTTAGAAGAGATTTAACAGTATTATGATATAATTACTTAGATTTATTATAAATTACTTACTGGGAGGGGTTAAAATGCCTTATGTAAACACAAAAATTATTTTAGAACATGCTGATAAACATGGTTATGGAGTTCCAGCTTTAAATATTAATAATTTAGAATTTCTGCATTATATAATTGAAGCTGGGGTAAAAATGAATTCTCCTGTTATAATTGAAACAAGTCAAGGTGCAATGAAATACGCAGGGAATGGAGATTTTAGAAAAGGTGCAGAAATTTTTGTAAAAATGGTAAAAACTTTTGCTGATGAAGTAGATATCCCTGTAGCTTTACATCTAGATCATGGTAAAAGCTTTGAATATATTGTCGCAGCTATTAAAGCAGGATATTCTTCAGTTATGATTGATGCTTCCGAACATCCTTTTGAAGAAAATATGAAAATAACAAAAGAAATTGTTAAATTTGCTCATGCAGCAGGTGTTTCTGTTGAAGCTGAATTAGGGCAATTAGCAGGTATAGAAGATGAGGCTGTTGCAGCAGAAAATGTATTAGTTGATCCAGAAGAAGCAAAGATTTTTGTTGAAGAAACTGATGTAGATTTTCTTGCTCCTGCAGTAGGGACATCACATGGAGCTTTTAAATTCAAAGGTACTGCTAAAATTGATTATGATAGAATAAAAAAGGTAAAAGAATATGTAAAAAGACCATTGGTATTACATGGAGCCTCATCAGTGGTTCCAGAATTTGTTGAAATCGCTGAAAAACATGGAGCAGATTTTGGTGGAGCAAAAGGTGTTCCTTCAGAAATATTAAAAGAAGCAGTAAAATGTGGAATTAATAAAGTTAATACAGATACGGATCTAAGAATAGCTTTTATAGCTGGATTAAGAGAATTTTTAAATGCTAATCCAAAAGAATTTGATCCAAGAAAATATTTTAAATTAGCTAGAGAATATACAATTAAAGTTATTACAGATAGAATGGAAGTTCTTGGTTCAGCAGGAAAAGCAGAATTATTTTAAACTAATTAATCCCGGCAAGTGCCGGGATTTTTTTGATGAATTATATTATAATTTATAGTATAATAATTATCAAAGGGGTGAGAGAAATATATTATTCAATTCTAAATTCAGTAGAAACTACAATAAAAATAAAAAGATCAGAGTTTATTGGTAATGTGAAAAAAGTTCATACAGAGGAAGCAGCGAAGGAATTTATAAAAGAAATATCTACAAAATATAGAAATGCAACCCATAATTGCTGGGCATATAAAATAGATGATATTAAATTTAACTATTCTGATGATGGGGAACCCTCTGGAACAGCTGGAAAACCAATATTTGGAGTTATAGAAAAATATAATTTAAAGAATATAGCAATTGTAGTGACACGATATTTTGGTGGCGTAAAATTAGGTGTACGAGGTTTAATAGATGCTTATTCACAATGTGCGGAAAAAACGATAAAAAGTTCTAAAATAGGTAAATATATTAATTTGAAAATATATCAAGTAATTACTGATTATTCAAAATATGCAGAAATTGAAAGATTATTAAAAAGATTAAATGGTTGGAATATAATAAAAAATGAATTTATGGCAGAAGTAACATTTGAAATTGCTATTGAAGAAAATAGGGAAGAAGAGATTTGGTTAATATTAAAAAACAAAGGTAAAGTAAAATATTTAGGAACGGAAGAAATTGGTATTGAAAAATAGTCCCAGCAATTAGCTGGGACTATTTATTAGCCTTTTACTGATCCTTGAGTTAACCCACCTACAAGATATTTTTGCATTGATAGGAATAATAATACCATTGGAACTGCGCCAAGCAATGCTGCAGCGGTAAATAACCCCCACTCTGTCTCGAAAGGTCCTGAAGTAAAGGTTTGTAGACCAACAGCATATGTATAATTATTTTCACTTGATAAAATAATTCTTGCTAATACGAATTCATTAAATGTACCCATGAAAGATAATATAGTCACAACAGCTAAAATAGGTGATGCCAATGGTAACACAATTAACCAAAATGTTTGAAATCTTGTAGCACCATCAATCATAGCTGATTCTTCAAGAGAATCTGGTATAGTATCATAATATCCTTTTATTAACCACATATTAAATGAAACCCCACCAAGATATACGAAAATTAAACCTGAAAGTGTGTCAAGACCAATTACTCCAAAATAATCACCCATGAATTTAAGCATTCCATATAATGCAATCATATACATTATCGCTGGAAACATTTGAATAAGCATTAAATATAATAATCCTTCTTTTCTTCCAAAAAATCTCATTCTACTAAATGGATAAGCTGCTACAGAGGTTATCATAACAGTTAAAATAGATGTTAAACCTGCTACAATAATAGAGTTTAATAACCACCTTAAGAAAGGTTTCCTTTGTTTTGGATTCCAATTATCTAAGAGATTGTAGATATTTTTATCAATATTTTTCAAATTAGTTTTTAATGACTTATATTTTACAGAATCAGCTAGATCTGATACTATTCTTGAAGCTCTGGATATATCAGCTTTGGCAGGACCAAATTTTGAATTATATATTGACGATATTTCTATTATTGGTAAAATATCTGCTGTATAACCACCATAATTAATTTTCAGATAATCATATGAATTATTTTCAAGTTTTTCAAGATTTGGCTTTATTTCAGCAATGATATTTTCAAAAGATGTTTTACTGGATATAAATTTTTCATAAGATTCTTCTATATCTTTTCTTAGTTCAAAGATATTTAAATCTTTTTTCGACGGTTTATAATATGGATATAATTTTGAAATTAAAATATCAGCAAAATATTCTGATTCATAATAGTTTGTAATAGATTTTTCAGATATGGTTTTTATTATGGTAAATTCGCCATATTTTTTTAATTTTTCAAAATTTTCTAAAGTCGATTTATTTTTATTATATATTTCATTATATTTTGTTTGTGTTTCTACTAAACTTGAATTTAATTCATTTAGTTTATTTTGATAATTTCCAAGTTTTTCAAGATCAGTTTTTAAATTTATAGTTAAAGAATATAAGGTATCTAATGTAGTTTTAATGCTTTTTATAGTTTCAACCAATGTTTTGTATGCTGGTGAAACGTAGTCTAATTCAGGGTTAATATATTCTAAATTATTTTTTAACCATGTAAAGGATGTTGTATATGAATCAACTATACTTTTATAAATTTCTAAATCTCCAAAACTTTGCATATTTTCATTTATTTTTAAAAAAGTTTCAGCTATGTTTTCTATATCATTATACATAGACATAACGTTGTTATTTGAAACTTTATTTTGTTTGTATTTTTTAAATAAATTTATGGCAGATTCAATTTTTGAACTATTTGGTGCATAAATATCTAGTAATGATATGAGGTCTTTGTTGTATTTTATAACTAAAGGTTGAATTTGGGAAATATTATATTTAACAAGAGAAATATTTTTTTGTATATCTTTTATTTGAGTTTCATAAGTATTAATATTTTCTAAATCTTTACCAAGAATTTCTTTTTCCAGTGTTTCAAAATATAAGTCGATATTTTTTGCATTATTTAAGATAGATTTCCATTTGTTTGAAAGTTCTTTTACCATAGGTTCTAAATCTACAATATTTTTATTATCATCAATTTTTATCCATTTTTTATATGTTTTGATTTTCCATAAGGTGTAATTTGGTTTTGTAGAATATAATGTTGATAATGTATTTTTATAATATACTACATTTTTTGGTGTTACTTTTATTTTACTTAGTAAAGTAAATATATTATTTCTTAATGAATAATATTCATCTATATCTTTTTTTAGAAATTTGAGTTTATCGGATATAATTTCTGTATTAATATCAGATAATATAACTTCTTCAAAATCTTTTAGTTTATTTAATAATATTTCTCTTGAATTATTAATATCCTTAATTATATTATCTTTACTGCTATTTAAAGAATCAAGCAAATTGTTAAAGTAAGTATCAATGTCATTTAAGTATGTGTTAGTTTGTAAAATATAATTATTAAAGTCAGATAATTCCTCATTTAACTTTTTATTTGCATCTTCAAGACTTAAACGTGCATTTTCACCTATAAAATGAGAAGTTCCATTTATATCTTTTATTAGTTCAGGTACAGTTGCTCTTGGAAATAATAAATCTCTGTAATAGTTTAAAGTTATTCGTGATGAAAAGAGTTTTGGTGAAAAAGCTGCATTATCTCTTCTTATAGATGTAGTAACAACCCAAACCAATGGAAATAAAACAAGTATAATAACAATAATTAGAAATATATGTCTTAATATATAATTTTTCTTTTGTATCATAGCCATTATCTGCTCACCTCTTCAAATGCACCTGATAGTTTGAAGTTGAAATAACTAATTGCAGAAACTATTGCGAATATCAAAATAGATATTGCACTAGCAAAACCAAAATCTTGACCTCTTGATCCTTCAAAAGCTAATTTATATGTATAAGATATTAAAATATCAGTTGAACCTGCTGGAGTCGTAGCTCCAGGCATAGCAGGGCCACCACCTGTTAAAAGATATATATTTACAAAATTATTGAAATTAAAAGCAAAACTACTTACAAGCAAAGGGGTTAAAGAAACCATTAATAATGGAAGTGTAATTTTTCTAAATTGTGTCCACCTAGTTGCTCCATCTATTGAAGAAGCTTCATATAATTCATCAGGTATACTTTGTAAAGCACCAAGAGTGATAGTCATCATATATGGAAATCCAAGCCAAGTATTTACAATTAAAACAGAAACTTTAGCCCAAAAAGGGTCATTAAGCCATTTTATGGGTTCTAATCCTAAATTGGAAATAACAAATCTATTTAATATACCGTATGTTTCATTAAAAAAACCATTTCTCCATATTAAAACCGAAATGAATGCTGGAACAGCCCATGGTATAATAAGGAGAGTTCTATACAATATTCTACCTTTCATAAACCTATCATTAAGCATTAATGCTAATATCAAACCAATAACAAAACTAAATAAAACACTTAAAGCGGCATAGGTAAATGTCCAGGTGAATATTTTTAAGAAAGGGCCAGAGATTTTAGGATCTTTTCTTATTCTATCAAATTGATATGTTCCAATAAAAGAGGTATAACCAATTAATCTAATTAATTCTCCTTTTTCATTATAATCCCAAAATGCTCCATCTTTATCAACTAATTCTTTATTTGTCTTTGTATTAAAGATAATAGTTTTATAAGTTTTTTTATTATTTATAAAAATAGGTTTGACTCTTAATTCGTATATTCTATATGATTCTGAAAATTTTTTATATATATATCGCGAAGAAAGTCTATATATTTTATTATCATAATTTTTAAGTTCCAAAACACCAAGATACTTTTGTCTTAATACAGAATTATAAAATGCGGCATTTTTAAAAGTTTCAGAGTCTGTAGGAGAATAAAAATATACATATTTTTTACCTTTGTCTGTTTCAAAACCAAGAATATTATTTATTTTTTCTTCAATAGGTAGGTTCTTAAAAGTATCATCTAATTCCCGTTTTAAAAATGCAGTATATGTGTTTCCATTAATCGAAACAGTCATATTATTTTTGTTTACAGGAACTAATTCTGATACGGCGTTTTTAGGGGTTCCTTTTGAATTATAAGTTATATCTTTTGGTTTTTCAGAAAATAATATTTCATTATCATTGTAAAGAATTATTAAAAAATCTTCTGTAGGTTTAAAATTTTCAAGATTTACATAAATTCTGAAATTATAACTATTTCCATTTTCTGGTTCAAATAAATAATTAGGATCATTTAAAAGTATTTGAATTGCCTGATCCCGTGTAAATAAATGTCCTGTTCCATAATCCGTAAAAGCAGTTTTAACTGTGTAATATATAGGATAAACAGTTAAAATAAATAAGAAAAACATTGCAGGTAATGTATATCTATATGGATATCCTTTTTTTGAGAAAATAGCCACATTTGCTAATACTACAAAAGCTGCAATGACAACTGCTAATCCATAATTTCCTAAACCTGATAAAATAAAAATAGACCACACTAATCCAGCATTCATAAGAGCTATTATAGAGTACAACAAAATTTTTCCAAGAGTTTTCATGGTGTCCCTCCCTTAAAATGTATGAAAAACTTAGATTTTTTGTTTTAATTAAAAATACTTAATAATTATAACATAAAAATACCTTTTTTATCAATTTGAAAATAAAATATTATGTAAAAAAATAAGCCCTTAAAAGAGCTTATTAATAGTTTAATTTTTAAACTCATATATATATGATATCTGATTACCATTAATTATTTTCTTTTTTTTATCAGCTTTTTTTCCAAAAAATGATTCAAAATTTTCGTGTGATGTGATTATTGAAAAATAAAAATTTGAATAGTTTTTTCTTAAATAACGCATTTGTTCATAGATTTTTTCTGCATGTGTTTTATCATTTAGTCTTATACCATATGGTGGATTAGTTATAATATATCCACTACTATAGTTTAATTTTATACTTTCCATATTTCTTTTTTCAAATTTTATAAATTTATCAAGTCCAAAATTTTGTGAATTTTTTAAAGCAATTTCAATCATTTTATAGTTTTTATCAAACCCATAAATTTTTAAATCAGAATATTTTATTGCTTCTTTAGCCTGCTTTTTTAATGTATCAAATCTTTTTTTATCATAGTTTTTCCAAGATTCAAAAGAGAAATTACGATATAAACCTGGAGAAATATTTAAGCCATATAAAGCTGCCTCAATTGGAATTGTACCTGAACCACAAAAAGGATCTATCAAAGCAAATTTTCTTTTCCAACCAGCTTTTAATATCATAGCTGCAGCAATAGTTTCTCTTAAAGGAGCTTCGCTGACTAATTTTCTATAACCTCTTTTATGAAGCCCATCGCCTGTAGTATCTAAAGCTAATATAATATTATTTTTCTTTAAATAAGCCCTAATTTTATATATTCCATGCTCTTCCGAATATGTTTTTAAATTGTAAGTCTTTTTTAAATTTTCTACTATAGCTTTTTTTATTATAGATTGTATAACTGATTTATTATATAATAAGGATTTTGAAGATCTAACTTTATCAATTATGATCTTTCCATTTTTAGGTAGAAAATGGGATAGTGATAAATTCATAATACCATCATATAATTCATCAAAAGTTTCTGCATGAAATTCTCCTATTTGTATTAAAATGCGCTCAGCAGTACGAATATTTAAATTTAGATTATAATAATCATAATCTTTTCCAGAAAAAAACACCATTCCATCTTTTGTTTTTTCTATTTTATAATTCATTTTTTTTAATTCATTTGAAAGTACTTTTTCTAAACCAGTGGCACATAAAGCTATATATTCCATATTACACCTCTTTTGTTTTTCTAAATTATTCTAAATTATATACTATATATTAGTTTTTTATGTTAAAAATTTATTAATAAAAAATAGTCAGCTTAAAGCTGACTATGCAATTATAATTAATTCTTGATCACCATCTATACTATCACCTTTTTTAACAAGTACCTTTTCAACAACTCCATCAAATTCACTTAAAATTTCATTCTCCATTTTCATTGCTTCTATAACTAATAATTTTTGTCCTTTTTCTACCCTATTTCCTTCAGCAACATTGATATCAACAACAACACCTGGTAAAGGAGCTTTTACAACATTTCTACCTGAGGTAGAAGTAGCAACTGGTTGTGGTTTAGGTTTAGGTTTTTCCTCAACTTTTTGAACAGGAGGTGTAGGGACAGTATCAACTTTTTGTGTTTGAGATAGTTGAGAAACAGTATTTTCAACACCTAATTCTTCAACTTCAACTTCATAACTTTTTCCGTTAACTTTAACATTAAACTTTCTAATCATTTTCTCCCTCCTAATCTTTTTGCTCGCCATGTAATAACTGGCGGTAACATACCCCACATACTATATTTTTTATTTTGTGTTAAAGTAGCGGGCTTTATACTCTTTATTTTATAAGATTTATCTTTCATGGTAACAGCAATAGCACCCATAATAGCAGCAATTAACTCATTATCCTCATCTTTGGGAAGATCAATATTTGTAATTGGTATAGGATCTTTATGAGGAATGTTTATTTCTTTTTTTACTTTTTTTTCATTTTTAGGTGAAAGAAATCTAAAGAATACAAAAAACATACTTAAAATGAATAATACTAAAAAAACAATCACAATACCTACAAAAGTAATAGATAATACATTACCCATAATTACACCACCAATTATAATGGAATATTTCCATGTTTTTTATTTGGTCTTGGCTCTGCTTTTGATTCTGACATAAATAATGTTTGAATTAATATTTTTCTTGTTTCTTTAGGATCGATAACATCTTCTATATAACCTCTTCCAGCAGCCACATAAGGATTAGCAAATTCCTTTTTATATTCTTCTATTTTTTCCAATCTCGTTTTTTCAGGTGTTTCGGAATTTTTAATATCTTTTCTAAAAATTATGTTCGCAGCACCTTCAGAGCCCATAACAGCAATTTCTGCTGTAGGCCATGCAAATACAAAATCAGATCCAATATGTTGTGAAGCCATAGCAATATATGCACCACCATAGGCTTTTCTTAAAATTATAGTTAATTTTGGAACAGTGGCCTCGCTATATGCATATAGTAATTTAGCACCATGTCTAATTATGCCACCATGTTCTTGATTAACACCTGGTAAAAATCCTGGAGTATCTACAAAAGTAATTAAAGGTATATTAAAAGCATCACAGAATCTTATAAAACGAGCTGCTTTATCTGAAGAATTAATGTCTAAAGCTCCGGCTAAGTATTTCGGCTGATTAGCAATAATACCTACACTTTTCCCACCAAGTCTACCAAAACCAACAACAATATTTGGTGCATAGTATTCATGTACTTCAAAGAAAGAATTTTTATCTAATACTAAATCCAATATTTCTCTTACATCATATCCTTTTTTAGGATTAGGAGAAACTATATCATATATTTTTTCAGGTATATCAAAATTATTATCAAATTCTATATCTTCAGGAGTTTCTAGATTATTTGAAGGAATATAAGATAATATTTTTTTAGCGATGTTCATAGCTTCTTCATCAGAATTTGCAACAAAATGAGCAACTCCACTTTTTGCATTATGTGCCATAGCACCGCCTAGTTGGTTCTTATCAACATCTTCTCCTGTAACAGCTTTTATAACTTGTGGGCCAGTGATAAACATTTGAGAAGTTTTATCTACCATAATTATAAAATCTGTTATTGCTGGTGAATAAACAGCACCCCCAGCACATGGGCCAGCAATAATTGTAATTTGAGGTATAACCCCTGAAGCTAAGGTATTTCTATAGAAAATACCACCATATCCATATAATGAATCAACACCTTCCTGTATTCTAGCTCCACCAGAGTCGTTGATACCAATTATAGGCATGCCATATTTCATAGCCATATCCTGTAGCTTCATTATTTTTTTAGCATGCATTTCACCTAAAGAGCCACCTTGAACTGTAAAATCTTGGGAATAAATAGCTACTTTTTTACCATTGATTGTTCCTACGCCTGTTATTACACCATCATATGGGAATGATTTTTTATCTAAACCAAAGTTTGTGCTTCTATGTTTTACGAATAAATCTGTTTCAACAAAAGAACCTTCATCTAATAATAATTCAATTCTTTCGCGGGCAGTTAATTTTCCTAATTTGTGTTGTTTTTCTATTTTTTCATGGCCACCACCTTCAAGTAATTTTTCTTTTCTTTTTAAAAATTCTTCATAAATTTCTTGGAACTTTTCATCCATGTAATACACTCCCTTCAGAGGATTGATTATTTGTTATGTTCTACTAATTCTACAAGAACTCCATTTGTTGTTTTTGGATGCAAAAATACAACTTTTGTATTATGAGCACCAAGTTTGGGTTCATCGCTTAAAGGTTTTAATCCTAAATCTTTGGCTTTTTCAATCATTTCTTTTGTATCTTTAACTTCATAAGCAATATGATGTATTCCTTCACCTTTTTTAGTTAAGAAACCAGAAATTTCAGAATTTTCATTTAATGGTTGTAGTAATTCTATTCTAGTATCCCCAATTTCAATAAAAGCAACTTTTAATCCTCTATCTTTAAGAATTTCTTCTCCTGTTATTTCTAATCCTAATAAACCTTTATATAATTTTAAGGCATTTTCTATTGAATTAACAGCTATTCCAATATGATCAATTTTTTTCACCTTTATTCACCTCGCAAATATAACTTAGTATTTTTTCTTTTAAATCTGTCATATTTTTGAAATCCAAGCTAGATGATTCAATTATATCATCAATATTTCTAATTATTGAGCTCCTAACTCTTCTTTTTATTCTTCTTTTTTTTCTAAAATTATATTCACCAGATTTTTTGATTTCTTCAAAGTGATAAGTAATCCAATCAATAACTTCTTTAATTCCTTCATTTTTTATAGCACTAACAGGGAGAATAGTTTTTGTTTTTGATTCACTCTCTAAAGATAAGGTATTTTTCAATTGTAAAATGAATTTGTCTGCTTCTGGTAAATCAATTTTATTTACTATATAAGCATCAGCAATTTCCATAATTCCTGCTTTAAACATTTGTATTTCGTCTCCAGTATTAGGTGATAATACAAGGAGAATTGTATCTGCTACAAATATAACTTCAATTTCTGATTGGCCAGCTCCGACAGTTTCAATTATGATTTTATCAAAACCAAATGATTTCATAACGTCAACTATGTCATAAATTGAATCACATAAACCGCCTACACTACCTCTTGAAGCAACACTTCTTATATATATATTTTCTTTTCCAGAAAGATTTCTCATACGTATTCTATCCCCTAAAAAAGCTCCTCCTGAGAAAGGACTTGAAGGGTCAACAGCAATAATACCTATTTTTAATCCTTCATTACTCCACTTATTCACCATTTTGGATAATGTTGTACTTTTTCCAGCTCCTGGACTTCCTGTTATTCCAATTATTTGAGTTTCTTTTTCTGGTATTGGGAGTTGAGAAATGATATCCCATGCATAATTTATATTATTTTCCACAAGAGAAATCACTTGAGCAAGTGCATATTTATCTCCATTTTTAAATTTTTCTATTGTTTTTTCAAGCTTTTTTTGAAATTGCAATTTCTTTCACCTTACTAATTATTGTTTCTAATGGTGTTCCTGGACCGAATACTTCTTTTATACCCATTTCTTTTAATTTAGGTATATCATCTTCTGGTATTATTCCGCCCAAAAAGATTGGAATATTAGCATCTTTTTCTTTTAATAAATTCAGTATTTTTTCACATAATTTCATGTGAGCGCCTGATAAAATAGATAAACCAATTATTTGAACATCTTCTTCTAAAGCTGTATTAACTATATCTTCTGGAGTTTGTCTGATTCCTGTATATATAACTTCCATTCCTGCATCTCTTAATGCTCTAGCAACGACTTTTGCTCCTCTATCATGACCATCTAAACCGGGTTTTCCAACTAATACCCTGATTTTGTCCATTGTTAGTCCTCCTCTTTTTTCATATTATATTATTATAATATTACAGCTTCATGATATTCGCCATAAACGTCTCTTAAAACGTCGGTAATTTCACCTAATGTAGCATATGATTTTACAGCTTCTAAAATATATGGCATAATATTTTCTTTATTTTCAGCGGCATTACTTAGTTTTAAAAGATTTTTCTTAACCAAATTGTTGTTTCTTTCTTCTTTTAATTTTTTTAATTTTTCTTTTTGTCTTTCTTCAACCTCTGGATCAACTTTAAGTATAGTACCAGATTTTTGTTCTTCTTCAACAGTAAATTTATTTAAACCTACAATTATTTGGTTTGAATTTTCAACTGCTAATTGTGATTCATATGCAGAATTTAAAATTTCTTTTTGTATATATCCATCTTCAATAGCTCGTACCATGCCTCCCATTTTTTCTATTTTATCTATATATTTTAAGGCTTTTTCTTCTATGTCTTTTGTTAAAGCTTCTATTGCATATGAACCCGCGAATGGATCAATTGTTTCAGTAACCCCTGATTCATAAGCAATAATTTGTTGAGTTCTTAAAGCAATAGTAGCTGATAATTCAGTAGGTAATCCCAATGCTTCATCATATGAATTTGTGTGTAATGATTGTGTACCTCCTAATACAGCAGCTAATGCTTGCATTGTTACTCTAATAATGTTATTTAATGGTTGTTGGGCAGTTAATGTAGAACCTGCTGTTTGGGTATGGAATTTTAACCTTAATGCTGAAGGATTAGTTACATTAAATTTCTCTTTCATAAGTTTTGCCCATAATTTTCTAGCAGCTCTAAATTTTGCAATCTCTTCAATAAAATTATTATGGGCATTAAAGAAGAAAGAAAGATTTTTTCCAAATACATTTGGATCTAAACCAGCTTTTATAGCAGCCTCAACATATGCCAAACCATCAGCTAATGTAAATGCTACTTCTTGAACAGCATTTGCGCCAGCTTCCCTAATATGATAACCACTAATACTAATTAAATTAAATTTAGGTAAGTATTTTGAACCATATTCAAAAATATCTACAATTATTTTCATTGAAGGTTCAGGTGGGAATACATAAGTACCTCTAGCAATATATTCCTTTAGAATATCATTTTGTATAGTTCCTCTTAACTTTTCTTTAGGGACTCCTTGCTTTTCAGCAACAGCAATTAACATAGAAAGTAATATAGAGGCTGTAGAATTTATTGTCATAGATACACTAACTTTATCGAGTGGAATTCCATCAAATAATATTTCCATGTCCTTTAAGGAATCTATAGCTACACCAACTTTTCCTACTTCTCCTTCTGACATAGAATGATCTGAATCATATCCTATTTGTGTTGGCAAATCAAAAGCAACCGATAAACCTGTTTGGCCTTGTTCTAAAAGATATTTATATCTTTTGTTTGATTCCTCAGCAGTTGCAAATCCTGCATACTGCCTCATTGTCCAAAATCTTCCTCTATACATTGTTGGTTGTACTCCTCTGGTAAATGGATATTCACCAGGGAACCCAATGTCTTCAATGTAATTTAAATCTTTTATATCTTCTGGAGTATATAATCTTTTAAGTTCTTCATTATATGTGGTTTTAAAAAATTCTTTCCTTTCAGGAAATTTTTCTAATGTCTTTTTTAAAGTTGTTTCTTCCCATTGTTTTTTCTTTTCCGAAATTTCTTTTATTTTATCTTCATTAAACATAAGGCACCTCCATAATTATTTTATGGTAAAATATATCCTTTTATATTTTACAATATTTTTCTTTTTTTTGCTAATAAAAAAAATAGCAATAAAACATAATTTAAGTCAATAATTAAGGATTATCTTCTATATTATAAGAATAATAAATTGGCATTAGTAATAATTATATGTTATTATATAATATAGAAATTAATTGAAAATTACGGGAGGTTTTTTGTATGGCTTCAGAAAATGAAATAGTATATCCAAAGTTTATTGATGGAGACATCATTTTTTTTCTGGAAAAAAATGTTACACAAAAGCAACTTTTAGAAGAACTTTCTGAAAACCTTGATAAATTAAGTAATTTTTTTTCTGAAGGTGATGGATTTTATGTTTTAGTGAAAAATCCTGAGATGTATTCAATAGTTCCTAAAATTGGTAAATTAGCTAAAGAAAAGAAACTGTATTTGTCTGGTGCATATTTTGAAGATTTGCCAGAAATCAAAAAAAAGAAAAGGGAATTCAGATTAAGTGGAACAAATATTTATAAAAAACATGTAAGATCAGGTCAGATTTTAGATAATCCAGGTGATATAATAATATTTGGTAATGTTAATCAAGGAGCAGAAATTCGTGCAGGTGGAAGTGTTATAGTATTTGGAAAGGTAAAAGGAACTGTAAGAGTTGGAATGACTCAACATAAAAATACATTTATAGTAGCATCGGAAATGGATTCTCCTCTTGTAGAAATTTGTGGAATAGTGTTAAATAATTATGCATGGCCGGAAGGTCCTGTTTCAATACATTATGATAATGATCAAATAAATGTTGAGCCTATAGAATTATAATGGAGGTCTGAAGATGAAAAGTATTGAAATTTTAAAAATTTTAAGTGATACAGATGGTATTTCAATGTATGAAAATGAAGTAAAGAAGAGAATTATAGAGATTGCTAAAGGAATTTCAAAAAAAATAGAAGTGTTAGATGTTGGAAATGGTTCGTTAGGATTAAAATATGGAAATGGTGATAAGAAAATAGGGTTATTTGCTCATATGGATGAAATTGGTTTAGTAATTTCTAAAATAGTTGATGATCAATTTGCTATGGTTCATACAATAGGGGGAGTAGACCCAAGAACTTTAATTGCTAAACGAGTTAGGTTTTATACTCAAAAAGGTGTTAAGTTAGGATTAGTTGGTATGCTGGCACCACATTTACAAAAAATAGAACACAGAAATTCTGCTCCAAGTTTCGATAATTTATATGTAGATTTTTCTATAGATGAGGGTACTGAAGGTATTGAAGTAGGTGATATTGGAGTTATTGATGTAAAAGCAGAAGAGATAAATGGTAAGGTTACAGGTAAGGCTATTGATGATAGAGCAGGGTGTGCTGTACTTTTGAAAACATTAGAGTTTTTGGAGAAATATATATTAGAAGATAAGACAGTATATTTCCTATTTAATCAAGGTGAAGAAATAGGTTTAAAAGGAGCAAAAAGAACAGGGTATGAAATATATCCCGAGGTGGGAATTATATTGGATGTAACTTTTGGAAGTGATACACCAGCTCATTTTGAGAAAATAGAAATGGGTAAGGGTCCTGCTATAGCTTTAGGTCCAACTATGAATAATGAAGTAACAGAAAAATTAATTAAAATAGCTCAAAAATATAATATCAAATATCAACTTGAACCTTTACCAATAAGAAGCGGAACTGAAGCTGATATTGTTCAAATAGTTAAAGAAGGAATAAAAACAATAGGCATTTCTATACCTATTTTAAATATGCATTCTTCAGTAGAAATAGTTGATCCTTCTGATATTGATACATCAGCAATGCTTATAGCTAATTTTATAGCAGATTATGGTAAAGAAGGTGAAGAAGGTGAATGAGTTATTAAAAAATGATTTATTAAAATATTTACCAGAGTTAACTGAATTGCCGGGGATTTCTGGCAAAGAGAATAAGGTTAGAGAGTACATATTAGAGAAAATAAAAGATAAAGTAGACGAATATCACGTTGATGTGATGGGCAATTTAATTACAAAAATAAGTGGAAAAGATTCATCTAAAAAAATAATGCTATTAGCACATATGGATGAAGTTGGGTTTATGGTTACTAAAGTAAACGATGATGGAACATTTCATATTTCTCCAGTCGGCGGGGTGGATCCAAGAGTAGTTTTTGCTCAGAGATTAAGAGTTAATGGAGAATTATTATCTGTTGTTCAAATTAAACCTATACATCTTTTGAGCCCAGATGAGAGAAAATCAAAGCCAGGATATGAAAAATTTAGAATATATACTGGTTTTTCTAAAGAAGAAATTAAAAATAAAATAAAGGTAGGAGATATGGTTACATTTGATACTAAATTCAATATAAAAGGAAATAGGGCAGTATCAAAAGCTTTTGATGATAGAGCGGGATGTTCATGGATGATGAATCTTATAGATAAAATATCTGAAGGTAATAAACCAAAGTATGATACTTATTTTGCATTTGTAGTTCAAGAGGAAGTTGGATTAAGAGGTAGTGGAGTAGCGGCACACAGAATTAAACCAGATGTAGCATTGGTTTTGGAGGGAACAACTGCTGGAGATTATCCATTACTAGATAAAGATAAATGGGCTACTCATTTAGGCGATGGTCCAGCTACGTTTTTTATGCATTCAGGAGTTGTATTATCAAAAGAAATTTTTGATAAAATATTGAATGTTTCAAAAGAAAAAAATATTAAGTTGCAATTTAAAATGAGAACAGCTGGAGGTACAGATGCAAGAAGATTGGCTATAACTTTGGATGGAATTCCATCTGGTATTTTAGCAGTGCCTTCAAGATATATTCATTCACCAAATACGGTTATAGATATTAATGATTATATTAATGGTTATAAATTGCTCGAATATTTAGTAATTGAAGGGAGGATTTTATAATAATGAAAGATTTAATAAAAAAATTAACTGAAGCAAAATCACCTAGTGGTAGAGAAAAGGAAATAAGGGATATTATAATAGATGAAATTAAAAATTATGTTGATGAATACAAAGTTGATAAATTGGGTAATTTAATTGCTTTAAAAAAAGGTGTAAGTGATAAAACAATATTATTTGATGCTCATATGGATGAAATAGGATTAGTTGTAACTCATATTACAGACAATGGATTTTTGAGAGTAGAACCTGTAGGAGGGGTTAATCCAAGAGTTTTAATTGGAGCAAAGGTTCAGTTTAATGGTCATATAGGAGTTGTAGGTTTTGAAGGAGAAACTATAGAGGAATATTCTAAAAATATGAATAATATTAATTTTGATATATTATATGTTGATATAGGTGTAGATTCAAGAGATGAAGCAGAAAAAATAGCACCTATAGGGACTTTTGGAACATATTATTCGCAATTTAATGATTTAGGTGATAAAATTATTTCAAAAGCTTTAGATGATAGAGTAGGTTGTGCTATTATGATAAAAGCTATAAAAGAAATTGATAAACCTAAAAATAATTTAATTTTTTCATTTACAGTTCAAGAAGAAGTTGGTCTTATAGGAGCATCTGTGGCAGGATATAATTATAATATTGATATGGCGATTGCATTAGATGTGACAGCAGCAGCAGATACACCTAAAGCATTTAAGAGAATGTCAATGAAATTAAATGAAGGACCATGTATAAAAATAAAAGATGGATATACAGTAAGTGATAAATTTGTTGTGGAATATTTAAAAGAAACAGCTAAAGAAAATAATATAAAACATCAAATGGAAGTTTTATTGTTTGGCGGAACAAATGCAGGCGGTTATCAGGTAACGAAATCTGGAATACCTTCAGGTACAATTTCTATTCCAACAAGATATATTCATACACCTCATGAGATGGTTTCTATGTTCGATGTTGAGGAAACTGTTAAATTTGTTTTAGCTCTCTCTAATAAATAATATGGTGATTAAATGAAGGATAAAGGATCATTCAGAGATTTTTTCTTAATAAGTTTGAGTATTTTTATTGGGTTATTTTTAATAATATTTTATTTAAATACCAGTTATTTAGAAAGAACGGTTGAAGAAATAGTAGACCGTTCTTCTATTTCTGCAGTTAAAATAGTTAGTGAATATAGCTCTAAATATATAGATTTAGCAAAAAATTTTAGTAATGATTTGAATATAAATGCTTACTCTAAGTCTTTAATATATATAATACCAAGTTATGAAAAAAATAAAGAATTTTTATATAAAAGTACTTATGATAAACTGGAGAAATATATTCAAGAAAAAAAAGATATGCTTCTTTTTAAGGGGAATATAATTATAAGTAATTTTGATCATGAAATAATATACCCTCGCAATGCTAATTTATTGAACCTTAGTTTATTTGAAAATAACTTAACAGAACTTGATAATAGTGAAAATATAATTATGTATTCACCTATTTTTCAAATTAAAAATAATAATTATATATATATTTCAACTTATCTTTTTGGGGTTAATCAAATACCTTCTGGATTTATTACTCTTGAAATAAATATAAATTTTGATTATTTAACAACATTTTTTATGGATGAATTAAAATTTTATATTGTAGATAGTAAAACAAAAACAATTTGGCCTAACTTATCTTTACCATATTTTATTTATTCTAAAATATTTTTATCTAAAGAGGGAAATAGTAGTTTTAATTTTAATGGGAAAATATATAGTATAAAAAAGACTAATTTTGGAAATAGTGTATATGTTTTATCAATTTTTGAAAATAAATATATTTTAAAATATTCATTTTTATATTTTTTATTGTTAACATTGTTTTTTTCTAATGTGTTAATTATATGGATGAGAAGATATTTTAAATATGAAGATTATATTTTTAGTCAATTAAAAAAAATTTCTAATAACTTAGGTGTAGATGACGTTGAAATTGTTGATAAAACAATTGAAAGGATAAATTATACAAGACAATACCTTTTTAAAGAAATAAAAACTTTTGAGGATTTGGAAAATAATTTGATGAAAGTTATTAAACTTCATGACGATATAATATATTTTTCTTTTTTTAAAAAGCAAATTAGTGATATAAATTATTCAGCATATGAGATATATAGTTCTGAAAATATAAATGTATCTAAAGAAATAATAGGATTTTTAGAAACTACAAAAAATGTTTATAAACATAGTTTTGAAGAAAAAATATTTGATTTTGATGGAATTATTATAATAAAAGAGAAGAAATTTGGGGATTTTGAATTCAAATATGTTCTTGATGGAATTATATACATGTTAAAAGAATTGTATATGAAAATGAGTACTATTTATAATAAAGAGTATTTTGAAAAATTATTTTTTAATTATAATTTTAAGACTACAATAATTTTGAAATTTAAAGATAAACTCCCAAATTTGCCAGACATAAAAATATTTAAAAGTTATATAATTAAATATAATAACAATTATATATTTTTAATTCATAATGAAACATTTATGCGTGAAATAGTAGATTATATAAATATTTTAATGGATTTTGAAGGAATGGATATAAAATATATTTTATTTAATGTTCCCAAGTATGGAAGTAAGAAAAAGAAATTATTCAGAGAGATAGAAAGAGTTCTTAATGAACAATGGGAAAACTTGGAAAACATATATTAAAACAAAAGCGGGCTAAAGAGCCCGCTAAAGATTATTTTCTTAAAGAATAAAAGGATTTTAAACCTCTGTATTCTGCAACTTCACCTAATTCTTCTTCAATTCTTAATAATTGATTGTATTTTGCAATTCTTTCACTTCTTGATAAGGAACCAGTTTTTATAAATCCTGCATTCATAGCAACAGCTAAATCAGCAATAAATGTATCTTCGCTTTCTCCAGATCTGTGTGAAACAACATTTGTCATATTTGATTTCATAGCTAATTCCATTGTGTCTAATGTTTCTGTTACTGAACCTATTTGATTTAATTTGATTAAAATAGAATTTGAAGCTTTTAAATCAATTCCTTTTTGTAATCTTTTAACATTAGTTACATATAAATCATCACCAACAATTTGAACCTTATTACTTACTTTTGAAGTGAATTTTGAATATGCTTCCCAATCTTCTTGATCAAATGGGTCTTCAATAGAAACAATTGGATATTTATCTATTAACATTTCATAATATTCCATAGCTTCATCAGCGGTTAAAGATTTTCCATCAATATTATATACTTTCTTTTCTTCATTGTAATATTCAGAAGCTGCACAATCCAAAGCTATAAATACATGTTCTCCAGCTTTGTATCCAGCGTCTTCAATAGCTTTAATAATAAATTGAATAGCTTCCTCGTTTGAATTAAGATTTGGAGCAAATCCACCTTCATCACCAACAGCTGTAACATGGCCTTCTTTTTTCAATAAAGATTTTAATGAGTGAAATACTTCTGCACCAGCTCTTAATGCATCTGAAAATTTATTAAATCCTGCAGGAACAATCATAAATTCCTGAATATCAAGATTGTTATCAGCATGTTCTCCACCATTGATTATATTCATTAAAGGAACAGGTAAAACCTTTGCGTTTGGACCGCCTAAATATTTGTATAAAGGAATTCCTAATGAATCTGCAGCAGCTCTTGCAACAGCCATAGAAACTGCTAAAATAGCATTAGCACCTAATTTTGACTTGTTTTCTGTTCCGTCTAATTCTAACATAACTTTATCAATTAATGGTTGATCAAAAACATTAAACCCTACTAATTCTTTTGCAATAACTTCATTTATATTTTTTACAGCAGTTAATACACCTTTACCTTTAAATCTTGATTTATCACCATCCCTTAATTCTAAAGCTTCAAATTTTCCAGTAGAAGCTCCTGAAGGAACAATAGATCTTCCCATAGCACCACTTGCTAATTCTACAACTGCTTCAACAGTTGGATTTCCTCTTGAATCTAATACTTCTCTTGCGCTTACTGCAACAATTTCATCATACCACATGTTTCTCCACCTCCCTAAGGTTTAACAAAAGTACCAACATTTGAATTTTCCAATAAAGAATTTATTAAGTTGTCTTTCGTAAAGAAATTTAGAACAATTATAGGCATTTTATAACGTTTACATATAGAAAAAGCTTCTGTATCCATAATTTTTAATCCAAGATTTATAGCATCATCATATGATATTTTATCATATTTTTTTGCATCTTTAAATTTTTTAGGATCTTTATCATAAATACCGTCGACTTTTGTAGCTTTAATTAAAACATCAGCTTTCATTTCAACAGCTCTTAATGCAGCAGCGGTATCTGTGGTAAAAAAAGGGTTTGATGTCCCTCCAGCAAATATTACTACATAACCCGCATTAAAATATAATTCAATATCATCATAGTGAATAATTCGTACAGAAGGTAAATTCACTATTTGTGAAACAACAACAGTCTTAATTCCTTTTTTCTCAAAGTAGTCTTTTAAATAAAGGGCATTTATAACTGTTCCCAACATTCCTATATGATCACCTATACTATTCGTTACATTTTGTAATTCTCGACCTCTAAATAAATTTCCTGCCCCAATAACCATACCTAATTTTATTCCATGTTTAACTACATTTTTGATTTCTTTAGCTAGGTATTCAAGTGATTGTTCATCAAAACCCTTTTTATCTTCACCAGATAACACTTCTCCACTAAGCTTCAATAATATTCTTTTATACATAATATTCCCCCTTTTCCTTAAAAAAAAGGGTGGACACAAACCACCCTTAATTATTCACCGATTTCAAATCTAGCAAATCTTGAAACTTGAATATTTTCCCCTATTTTTGCAATAGCTTCAGTAATAAGATCTTTTATTTTTGTCCCCTTCTTTTCTGCAAAAACAAATTCTTGTTCTAACAAGCAATTGTCTTCAAAAAATTTATTAACTTTATTTTCAACAATTTTCTCAATAACGTGTTCAGGTTTACCTGATTCTTTCATCTCTTCTTTGTATATTTCTTTTTCTTTAGCAATAATTTCTTCGGGTACTTCTTCTCTTTTTACCCATTTTGGTCTCATAGAAGCGATTTGTAAAGAGATTTGTTTAGCTAATTCGTGGAATTCCTCAGTTCTTGCAACGAAATCAGTTTCACAATTCAATTCTAATAAAACGCCAATTTTTTCATTATGATGAATGTATGAATAAATAATACCTTCTCCAGCACTTCTTCCAGCTTTTTTTGCAGCTTTAGCAGCGCCTTTTATTCTTAAAATTTCAACAGCTTTATCGAAATCACCATCAGCTTCAACTAAAGCTTTTTTACAATCCATCATGCCTGCACCAGTAGCATCTCTTAATTTTTTTACATCAGCAGCAGTAATAGCCATTTCAATTCCCTCCTAATAATTTTCTTTAATTCCAAGTGATTTTAACATAATTATTTTTCTTTTTTTAAACATTGTTATTACTAATTTTTTTAATTATAGATTTTTCTACATTTTTAGGTACCCATTGAGAAATATTTCCGCCAAATTTAGCTACCTCTTTTACAATGGTAGAAGAAATAAATGAAAATTCCGTATCTGTCATTAAAAACAATATTTCAAGATCTTCATGTAAAGATCTATTAGCATTTGCAAGTTGTAATTCGTATTCAAAATCAGAAACAGCCCTTAAACCACGGATAACAACATTTATTTTTTTCATTTTAGCATAATCAACCAATAAGCCTTCATAACTTTCAACATGAATATTTTTATAATTTTTTAATGCGTTTTTTGTTATTTCTACTCTTTCGTTGCAACTAAAAAAATAATTTTTATTTACATTATGCAAAACAACTATATATAATTCATCAAATATCTTAGATGCTCTGTCGATGATATTTAAATGACCATATGTTATAGGATCAAAACTTCCTGGATATATTGCTTTTGACATATTATACCTCCAGATATTTTTCTATTTTGCCTGCACCTAAAATAATACCTTCTTTATCATAAACAACTGCAAATTGCCCAGGTGTAACTGCAAAAATAGGTTCTTTAAATGTTACCTTAATTTTTCTTTCGTCAATTTTTTCTATTAAAGCGTCTTTTTCTTCATTTCTTTTTCGGATTCTACATCTAGCCTCAATTTTTTGAAAGTTAACTAAAAAATTAAAATCTTTTGCTATTAATCCTTTAAAGTAAACTTTGTTTGTTGGAGCAACTATTATTTGATTCTTTTCAGGGATTATTTTGTATACATGCATTTTTATATTTGGATTTTTAAAATATAAAATTCCAGTTCTTTGGCCTATAGTATAATTTGTATATCCAGAGTGTTCTCCTATTTTATTTCCGTTTAAATCCAATACGTCACCTTTTGAAATATTTATATTATTATCTTTTAAAAAACGTCGATAATCATTATCTGGAATAAAACATAATTCTTGACTATCAATTTTTTTTGCTATATTAAGATCTAATTTCTCTGCAATTTTTCTAATTTCATCTTTTGTGTAGGTTCCATTAGGAAATAAAATTTTTGGTAAATATTCTTTATTAATGTAAGCTAAAAAATAGGATTGGTCTTTTGAAATATCAATACCTTTTCTTATTACCCAGGTATTATATTTCTCTGAAAATTCTCTTATAGCATAATGACCTGAAGCAACATAATCTGCTTGATACTCTTTTAGTAGGTCAATTGCCAGTCCGAATTTGAAATATTTGTTACATAACATACATGGATTTGGAGTAACTCCTTTTTTATATTCATTTATGAAATATTTTATTATTTTTTCTCTAAATTCATCATAAATTTTAATAACTTTTAGTTCAAATCCTAATTTATCAGCGATTCGCATAGCATCATAAGTATCGGAAGGGCTACAACATATTTTTTTCTTTTCAGGGATTTTTAAAAAAACTTCATCAGGAATAGTTTTAAAATGAATACCAATTATTTCATATCCCATTTTTTTTGCTAAATAAGCAGAAACAGAACTATCAACTCCTCCGCTCATCAGCATTATTAATTTTTTCTTCAACTGTATTTCCTCCCATTAATTTTATTTTTTCTCCAATTTCAATCAAATCTGATAAAGTAATTTTTGACAATTCACTCATTAATACTGTGTTTACTTTTTTCCAAACATAACCAACAGCACAATCTGATCCTAGAGTTTCACATCTTCCAGATACAACACATTCATACGATTGAAAAGGTTTATCGAGAATATATATTACTTCGCTTAATTTTAAATTTTCAGGTTCTCTACTTAATGAGTAGCCACCATATCTACCTCTAACTGAATCTACTATACCATATTCACGCAATTCACTAAAAATTTTTTCTAAAAAATCTTTAGGTATTTTTTGCTTTGTTGATAATTCGCTTATTGAAACTCTCTCTATCCCATTTTTATGAAATAATGCAAGTTCATATAAAGCTCTTAATGCATAACTGCTTTTTACTGTTAAGCCCATAATTTACCTCCTATTTTTTTTACCAACAATGTATACACTAACATTTTGTGTATTTTGAGCAAGTCTTACATCGTTAATATATATATCTAATCTATTTCCTACTATTTTTGAACCAATATCTTCAATTTCAAAAAAACCAAAATTTGGTGAATTTCTAAATTCAGGTATATATACCACTGTACCTAAAGGTAAAAAATTTGGATCTGCTGCTACGGTAACCCAAGGTCGTGGAACGTTTTGAGATTTTGTTAATCTAAAAGCTGGGTAATAAATAATTTTATCATCCCATTCAGTATAAAAAGTCGCTTTGAAGTTTCCAAGGTATTTGAAAAATAATTTCATAGGATCTTTAGGTTCTCCATTTTTCCAAATCTCAAAATTAAATAGTTTATCTTTTTTTACATTGCCTAAAATTGTTTCGGAATCTACCCATTTTCCTGTTTTTACATTAATATTAAACAAATTTGAATAAACACTTATAACACCACTACCATGATCAATTTTTATATAAAAGGAATTATTTAAATATTTTCCAGTATCAATAACTCTTCCTGGTAAAGCAGGATATACAGCTTCATCTTTTAAAGGTAATATTCCTAAACCAACGGAGATACCAGTTGAGATTCTATCTCCAAATCTTATGACAATACGTTCATAATCAGAAGGATTTGTGTAATTCAATGGCCATCTTAAGAAATTTTCTATATTGTTAACGGGAATTATTAATTTCTGTCCAACACGAATTGTTCTTGGATCATCAATATTATTGGCAACTTTTATTAAATCTATACCATTATAACCTAAACCAAAAGTTAATGCAATTTGACTTAAAGTATCCCCTGATTTAACTTGATAAATAATTTGATCACTTGATCCAAATAGATTTTTTATTTCTGCATTGGAGAATGATATTAAAGCATTAGTTAGTTCGCGTTCTAATTCTTCTAATTTGGATTTATATTTTTCATCTATAGTATTAGGTGGTCTTGAAGATAATAATTCAAATGAATTTTGTAGATTTTTCATGTTTTTATCTAATTTATCTAAATTTTCCTCAAGATTTTTAATCTTTAATAATTCTTCACTTTTTGTTTTATAAAATAATTTAGCGACTTCTCTTTGAGTCTCGGTTTCTACAGATTGATAAACATATTTTTTTAAATTTTCTTCATTTATAATACCAGAGGTTAAATCTTTGAATTGAGAATAATCATTTTTTAAAGTATCTAAATCTTTTTCTAAAGTTTCAAAATTTATTTGCCATATTTTATCTAAAGAATTAACAGTTTTTAATAGATTATCTAAATTAGATTTTACAGATTGATCTATAGTGTTTTTTAATTCTGTTGCACCTAAGGAAATTGTATAAAGACTATTCGATATTTTATCAATCTCTTTTGTTAAAGAATTATAATTTTTTTCTAATGTTGAAATTTTATCTGTAATGTCAACTATATTATTATCTATATTATAATATTTTTTTTCTATTAATGATTCGACAGCCGTTATACTTGAATTTAGAGAAGAATAAAATTCATTTTGTAAATTTAAAATAAAAGTAGAATCTTTTGTTATAAATTTTTTTGAGATATTATAAAAATAATCTTTTTTTAAAGTCTCGTTATCTAAAGTGTATATATTTTTTTCAATGTCCGAAATACGATTTTCCATTGAATTCAATATATCTGTATATATATTTTTTTCTTGAACAGTTTTTAAATCAGAAATTTGTTTTTTTAATAAATCAATAGATTTATTTATGTTTGTTAATTCTGTTTTATACGATAATAGTTTTTCAGAAGTCTTGCTGTTTGATGCTTCTATAGAAGAAAAAACAAAATCAATATCTTTTTCAAGATTTGATATTTTAGAAGAAAGATCTTCAGATTTTTTGTTTAATAACTCTAATTTTTTTTCTTGATTATTTAAAGACAATTTTAATAACGCAATTTCTTGCTCTATTTTATCAACTCTATCATTCGTAATTGTTGGTGTGTTTTGAAACAAAGAACAAGAATTAAGGAATAGTATAATTAATAATATTACAGGTAGCAACTTTTTCATTATAGCTCTCCTTTCAAATATTCAGCTTTTCTTACATAAGGATTATTAGATTTTTTATATCTAGCAATTAATTTATTGAAGAACTCTTTTGCTATTTTTTTCTTTCCTATTCTTAGATGTGTATACCCTTTAAAAAAGTAATATAAAATTAAATCTTCATCAGAATTAAGATTTTTAAAATTTTGTTCTAAAATTTCTACTGCCGAGAATAATAGTTTCAATTCTTCTTTGATTTTTTCTTCATCTCTAAAAATCCATGCAAGCCTAATCATGCTTTTTGCTACTATTTCCGGTTTATCTATTATTTTGTATAAAACTATTGCTTGGGCATACTGTTTTTTTAAAAAATCAATGGATTTGTCTTTTGAGTTGTCAATTCTTCCTAATTTACTTCTACTTAATTTTAAATATTCCTTTAGACTGTTTTTTTGTTCTTTAGAAACTTTTTTTAATGAATCTCCAGATTTATCTGAATAATAAGTAAACCCGCATTTTGGACAGGTTAAAATTGAATAGTTTAATGGATTAGGACCACTATAAATAGGTTTTAAATCATCTTCATATTTTTTTACTATTATACTATCGTATTTTATTTTTGTAAATGAAAAATTTTTTCCGCATAAAGGACATGTTGTAACATCTTCCCAAAAATCTCCCATATTAACACCCCTTAAAATTCTTCTATGAAAATATTTTACCATTTCAATGAAAAAATTCCAAATAGTATATATTAAATTTAATATAACAATATATTCTTTGAAAAAACAGAAATTAATGATAAAATTAAAATGATAAAAAAAAATCTAAATGATATAAAAAGAGCAGGAGGTTGAATATGGGTTTTTTTGATAAAATTGCGAATGGATTAAAAAAGACTAGAGAAAAGTTTTTTGGGAATATAAAAACGTTATTTGCAGGTAGAAAATTGGATGAAGAGGTATTAGAAGAACTTGAGGAAATAATGATATTATCAGATGTTGGAGTAGAGTCAACAAAAGATATTTTAGAAAAATTAAAAGAAAGATATAAAAAAGAAAAAAGTGAAGATCCTCTTTTATTGTTGCGAGACATTATGGTTGAGCATTTAGATAATAATCCAATTAATTTTAATCCAAATGAAAAACCGTTTGTAATTTTAGTTGTAGGTGTTAATGGAACAGGAAAAACTACAACTATAGCAAAATTAGGAAGGATGTATAAAGAGAAAGGTAAAGAAGTAGTGTTTGCAGCAGGAGATACATTTAGAGCCGCTGCTATAGAACAATTAAAAGAATGGGGAAATAGATTAGGTATAAATGTTATTGCACATTCGCATGGTTCAGATGCGGCAGCTGTAGCTTACGATGCATTGAATCATGCGGTAGCAAAAAATAAAGATGTAGTTATTATTGATACTGCAGGAAGATTGCATACAAAAAGTAATTTAATGGAGGAGTTAAAAAAAATAAAAAGAGTAATTCAAAAAGTAATTCCTGATGCTCCACATGAAACGTTATTGGTATTGGATGGGACTACGGGACAAAATGGTATTATTCAAGCTCAAGTATTCAAAGAAGCTATAGATTTGAGTGGGATAGTAGTGACTAAATTAGATGGAACAGCAAAAGGAGGAATTGCATTTGCAATTAATCAAGAATTAAAAATACCTATTAAACTTATAGGAGTTGGAGAAAAGGCAGATGATTTACAAATTTTTGATCCTAAAGAATATTGTAATGCGTTGTTAGGTATTGAAGAAAAATAACCGATGCCCAAATGCATCGGTTATTTTATTTAGTTCTAAATAATCTATCTCCAGCGTCGCCGAGTCCAGGAATAATATATGCATGATCATTAAGTTTTTCATCAAGTGAAGCAGTAAAAATTTTTACATCTGGATACTCATTTTCTATGTTTTTAACTCCTTCAGGTGCTGCGAGTAAGGACATTACAATTATATTTTTAACTCCAAATTCTTTTACTTTTTTTATTGCATATCTTATAGAAAATCCAGTAGCTAACATTGGATCGACAATGAAAACATAATGATTTTCTGAAAAAGGTGGAAATTTTAAATAATATTCTACAGGCTTTAAGGATTCGGGATCTCTATAAATTCCTAAAAAACCAATGCTTGCATTAGGTACAAGACTAAGAATTCCATCCATCATTCCAAGACCAGCCCTTAAGATAGGAACTATGGTTATTTTTTTATCTTCAACCATTTCACCTTTAGTCTTTTGAATTGGAGTTTCAACATCAACATTTATTGTTGGCAAGTTTCTAGTAGCTTCATATGTAAGAAGGAGAGTGATTTCTTTTAGCAATTCTCTAAATTCTTTTGGGCCAGTTTCTTTACCTCTCATAATAGTTAATTTGTGTTTGATTAAAGGGTGATTAACAACAGTAAGATTAGGGAAATCCATTTTTGTGCCTCCTTTTTTATATTCTTTTAACAATTATACCATAAAAATGCTTTGAACAATTTACTTTTTTTGATAAAATATATAAAGATTTAGAAAATAGGGGTGGTAAAATGAAAATACTTTCATTAATGAAATATGAATTAGTAAAAATTTTTAGAAATAAAGGATTTATATTAACTCTGATATTAGTTCCTTTTTTGTTATCATATTTGGGATCTAACTTATTTCCGGAAAATATGCTTGCTGATTATAAAATAGCTGTTTATAATGAGGATAATTCATTTTTAGGTAAATTTGGTTTTTTATTTCTTAGTCAATTTTTTAAATGGAAAGATGCAGTTCAGATAACATCTCAATCTGAATTAGTTGAAGCTGTAAAAAGTAATGAATATGATTCTATATTAATAATTCCTAAAGGATTTATGGAAAATTTAAAAGATTATAAAGATACTAATCTGATTTTAGTTCCAAATCCTAATGATTTAGATAGTAGTGTAGCTATTTATACCGTTGTAAAAGCTTTATTTAATGAATTGTCAGGGATTCCAGAAATTTCAGTAGGATCCACAACACAATTTCTTTTAAAAGGAGGTATTTCTGTTGACAAAAACAGAAAGCCTCCAGAAATAAAAATCCAAATTCCAAATATAAAAAATGGCAGTTTGAAAAATATTGAAAGGGCATCTTTAGATTTTCAAGATATGTTGGCACCATCTGCAATATTAGTTTTGATATTAATTTTTTCTATGGGTGGAATAGGGATCTCCATTTCACAGACAAGGGAAAATGGTTTATTAGATATTTATAGAGCTAATGGTCTAAAAATATGGGAATTTTCTTTATATAAATTATTAACATATGTAATTTTAGGATTAATATCAAGTACTATAACTTTTTACATTTTTAAATATTATGGAAGTAATTTTGCGGGTAATGAAATTTATTTAATGATATTGATAATCTTAAATGTTGTAATGTTTGCATCTATTGGTTTATTAATTTCATCGATTTCAAAAACAACAAGAACAACAACATTTTTATTAGCTATTTTTATAGGAATGATGGTATTATTTGGAGATGTTTTGGTTTCTATCCCCAAAGATTCTTTGTGGTATAAATGGTCATATTTATTACCTATAAAGTATTCGGTGGATTCTTTAAGGAAAGTTGCTTTATTAAAATATGATCTTCTGATGGTAAGCAAAGATATATATATTATGTTGTTCTTTACAATATCTTCATTTTTTATTAGTTTAATTTCGTTGTCATATATAGAGAAAAAGTAGTTACTTAATGGAATATTTGTATTTAATTTTGGCTTATTTTAATGTATTTGATTTTGATTTATTATTGTGGGCATTAATTTTCTTAATAGTAATTCCGAAACATATTGAAAATATAATAAGAATAATAAAGGGTACAGAGATAAAGGTAAATGAAAGATTAGAAAAAAATAGCGCACCTAAAATATAGGTGCGCCTTGATATAACTCATTATTATTTTATAATATTTAATTCTTTCCCTATTTTTTCAAATTTTTCAACAGCAAAGTCTAAATCCTCTTTTGTATGAGCTGCGCTAATCATAACTCTAATTCTTGCTAACCCTTTAGGAACAGTTGGGTATCCTATTGATTGAGCGAAAATACCTTCTTCAAATAATTTTAAACTAAATTCTTTTGCGACTTTTGCATCATATAACATAACAGGTGTAATAGGAGTTTCACTATGCCATGTATCAAAACCTAGAGCATTTAATTTATCTTTAAAATATTTTGCATTATCCCATAAATTTTTAACAACTTCTCCGCTTTCAACAAGAATTCTTACAGCTTCTAATGCAGCACCTGCTTCGGCTGGAGACAGTGAGCTGCTAAACAAGAAAGGTCTTGCTTTTTGTTTTAAATAATCAATTAATTCTTTTTTTCCAGCTACAAATCCACCAACAACACCAAACGCTTTTGATAATGTTCCTACTTCAATATCAACACGACCATGTAAATGGAAATGATCAACAATACCTCTACCGCTTTCTCCGAGAACACCTTCGCCGTGAGCATCATCAACCATGACAATAGCTTCGTATTTTTCAGCAACTTCCACTATTTCAGGTAATGGGGCAAGATCTCCATCCATGCTAAACACACCGTCAGTGATTATTAACAATCTTCTTGCGCCATTATTTTTTGCTTCTTTTAGTTTTTCTTCTAAATCTTTAACGTCTTTATGTTTCCAAACATATTTTTTAGCTTTTGATAATCTAACTCCATCAATGATACTCGCATGATTTAATTCGTCTGAAAGTATAGCATCTTCAGCAGTAGTAATTGCAGGAATAACAGCTTGATTAGCATTGAATCCTGACTGAACAACCAAAGTCGCTTCGGTTTTTTTAAACTCAGCAAGTTCTTTTTCCAGTTGATGATGTATATCCATTGTACCAGCTATACTTCTAACTGCACCGGGCCCAACACCATATTTTTCAATAGCTTTAATAGCAGCTTTTTTTAATCTTTCGTTATTTGCAAAGCCTAAATAGTTATTTGAACAAAGATTTAAAACTTTTTTCCCATCTACTTCAAACCATGCTCCTTGAGCACTATTTAATGTTCTTATGGTAACAAATAAACCACTTTCTTTTAATTCATTCATTTCATTGGTTAATTGTTCATAGAAATTCATAATATACCCCCTTATTCTGAAATTTTTAATATGATTTTTCCGCTCTTTTTTGAATTCATTAATTCAAATCCTTTTTCAAATTCTTCCATAGGTAAAATATGAGTAATTAATTTAGATAAATCAATTTTTTTTGTTCTTAGCCATTCTGATGCAATTTGCCATGTTTCGAACATTTTCCTTCCAGTAATACAATGAATTGTAATATTTTTAAATACAGCTGTATTCATTGCAAAAGGTACTGGATTTGTAGGAAATACGCCTAATATTGCTGCTTCACCAGCATTAGTTAAGGCTTCAATTCCATCATTTAATGCATTTTGATTTCCAGACATTTCTAATAAAACATCAACCCCATCTCCATTTGTTAATTTCATAACTTCATCAACTAAATTTTTTTCGGCAGGATTTATTATATAATCTGCACCCATATCTTTTGCCATTTTTATTCTATATTCAGAAACTTCGCTAACAATAACTGTAGCGGCACCAGAATTTTTTGCAACTTGAACAGCGATAGCTCCTATTGGTCCAGCTCCCGTTATTAAAACAGTTTTTCCCCTTAAATCAACAGCAGTTACAGTATGAATAGCATTTCCTAATGGTTCCATAACTGAGGCGTATTCTTTAGGAATTGAAGGATCTAATTTCCATAATACGATTTCTGGTACAACAACATATTCTGCAAAAACTCCGTCTCTATCTACACCTAATATCTTCATATCTTTACAAACATGCATTTTACCGGTTTTGCATTGTTTGCAAACGCCACATGGAATGTGAGTTTCAGCAGCAACAATGTCCCCTGGTTTTAATCCTTTAACCATTGGACCAATCTCAACAACCTCACCTACGAATTCGTGACCATCTATTTGAGGAGTTTTAATTCGTTGTTGAGACCATTCGTCCCATTTCCATATATGTAAATCAGTTCCACAAATAGAGGCATTAATAACTTTTACTTTAACCTCGTTTGGTTCTTTTATTTCCGGTATAGGAACTTCATCTAATACAAATCCTTTTTCAGGAGTTTTTTTTACAATAGCTTTCATAGTTCCCAAGATTTTTCACCATCCTTATTTAAGTTATTTATAATAGTTTAACTCAAAAATGAAAAAAATTTCAATGTCATTTTTTTCAGGTTATTCATTATTATGGTTTTTGTACAGTAATAATCTTAAAAAATAATCATTTTACTTAGGATTATAATAATAAAAATCATTATCCTCTGTGATGAGGTTATTTTCTAATAGAATGTTTATTTTGTTTTTTTCAACATAATTCAATATGAAATTTTTTGGGAGACCTTTTAAGTTTTTATTTCTATTATAAACTTTTTTCAAGTTGAGTAATAATACTTCTTCTTTCTTTTTTTGTATAAATGATGCAATCTCTAAAAAAGTAATTTTAAGATTTAAAAAAAATTTATTATAATAATCTTCATCTTTTAGAATTGCAACAAATAGATCATAAGATTCTTTTTTGAAACGAGTTTTCCCCACAACTTTGTAATAGTCAATTAAATTAATACCAAATGTTAAGGAATCAAGGCCAAAATAATCACCTTCACAAAATACTTGGCCTAATTTTTCTTCATCTCCGTATTTAATAACAGAAATGACCATTCCAGTTTGAACATATGCAATTTCTCTAACCTCTTTTGAGAGATTTGTGATTAATTCACATTCAATCATTTTTCTCACCAACATTCTTTTCATTGAAAATATTTAGATAAATATCATAATTTTCAAGTCGAATTAACATCTCACCCCATGATGGTACTCCCCAAAACCTTAATATTTCTAAATATTCTTCGATAATATCCCTTATTCTGTATTTATCTTCGCAATAAATAGTGGATAAATATAAAAAATATTTTACAAGAGCTCTATCTTCAATTTCTATTGATTTTTCAAAACCATAAATTAAATCTTCGCAAAGTTGAGGAGTTCCATTGTATTTTCTTATATAATTGGTTATAAAAACTATTATTTCAGCTGGATCTACATTATTTTTATTAAATAGCGTTTTGAATGTTTCTGTTGTAATATTAGGATCTTCAGGGAGTTCCGTTTCGAAAATTTCACCGACATTTAAAATTTGGTCTAATTCAGTTAGTATTATATCTGTTTCATCAAGTTCAAAATTTTCAATTAAATCTTTTCGATTAGATGTTCTGGCTTTAGAAATCAACATTTCATATATATTCGGAGTGACACCAAATAGGCTTTTAAATGAAAGATTAACATATAGTTTTGATATGTGCTCTAAAAATAATGAAAATTCCTTCTCATCAATGATTTGTTGGATAGTATTTTTATCAAATTTTAAAACTTCAACTTTTGTGTTTGCGATAAAATTTTCTAATAAAGGTTTTCCAGTTAAAAAACTTAATGCACCTATAAATTCACCAGCACCTAATTCATGGTTTCTAAGAGATGTAATTACTTTTCCGGAAATAATATAATAACAAAAATTATATATTTCATTTTCTTTTAATAAAATTTCTCCTGGATTAAAAAATTCTTTCATGAGAACACCTTCTTTAATCATTTTTTATAACATTGAACAAATCAGGAAAATAATAATCTAAAAAAAACTTTTCATTAATAAAATTGTTATAAGTATTTTCTTCTCCTAAATCTAAAGAATTTTTATATTCTTTTATATTATTTTTATCTTTTTCAAACATATGAATTGTATTTTTTTCAATATTTTCTTTGTATTTTATAAAAAGATCAGGGAATAAAAATTCATAATTTTGAATGTTAACAATATAATTCTTTTTACTAAGATAGAGATTTGAGATATTAAACTTGTTAGAGATGAAAGTTTCAAACATGTCTTGAGATTTACTATTAATTGAATTAACATAAAAGGTTGGAACTTTGACTATTGATGTGTATGAATAAAAATTATTAAGAATTTTTCTGGCAATTGGAATTGCGTGTTTTGTAGACAATAAAAATTTTCCATCTTTTCGTGTAGAAATTACAATTTTTCCATCATAACCTGAGAACCATACAGAATATTCAGCAGTACCAGTTTTTCCATGAAAATCAGTATTTTTAGAAAATAAAGTTTTTGCAGTTCCTTCATTGACAACATCCTTTAATAGATCATTTATGAGACTATATGATTTATTACTTACATTTTGAATTTTTTTATCAATTTCTGGAGATTTTTTATAAATTAAATTTCCTTTTTTATCATATATTTCTTCTATTAAGTAATATTTAGGTATTAATCCATAATTAGGAAATATTGAATAAGCCTTAGCTATATTATATACATTACTTTCTAAAGTTCCTAAAGATAAAGTTATATCATTAGGATAAAATCCATTTATACCTATTTCTTTTAAGAAATTTTTTACAGTAAAAATTGCTTTCTCTGGAGTATTTTCTAGACTTAGAAATACATGTATTGAAGGAATATTGATAGAATGAATAAGAGCATCTCTTAGCGAAACTTTCCCTTTAAAGGTTTTTTCAAAATTTTGAGGCGCCCAATCACCTATTTTCATTGGTTCATCAAGTAAAGGAGTATTAATATTAAATCCCTTATTCAAAGCTAAAAGATAATAAAAAGGTTTTATAGTGGATCCTATTTGCCTATTGGAATAGAAAACATCATATTGATTTCCAAAAAAGCTAATGATTTTTCCAGTTTTATTATCCATTATTATAGCACTTTGAGAAGATTCCCAGGTTGCCTTTATTGTTTCAAATAAATCTTTATCAATAGTGGACTTTATTATATAGCCTCCACCATTTAGATTGAGATTTTTTTCTTCATTTTTTATAGCAAGTAATAATTGGAAGTTATTTTCATCAAAAAAAATTTTTTTAAAATTAATATTATTTAATAATTGTGTATATGATTTATATTCATCTTTTGAAATAATTAGATTATTAAATAAAGAATTTAATATAATCAAACCTTGATTTTTTGCTCTTAGAGGATATTTGTAAGGATTATAGTATTCAGGAGCATTAATAATTCCAACAAGAACAGAAATTTCAGCTAAATTTAAATTATTTAAATTTTTTCCAAAATATCTTTCAGCAGCAGCACCAAATCCATTTATGTTATTTCCAAGATAAGCTATATTAATATATGATTCTAATATTTCATTTTTCGTATAATTTTTTTCTACCCAAAAAGATAAAAAAATTTCTAATATTTTTCTTGATATTATTTTTCTTTGCGACAAATAAATATTCTTTACAACTTGTTGAGTTATAGTACTTCCACCATATGAAGTACCTTGAGTTAAGTTAGTGATAATTGCTCTAGTAAAGCCTTTTAAGTTAAATCCAGGGTGGCCAAAAAAATCTCTGTCTTCAGACCATAATAAAGTAAAAATTAAATCTATAGGAGTTTCTGATAATTTCACATATTTAAATTTTGGCGGCAATATCTCATTTTCATTAGAAAAAACGTATGTGTTGTAATTGCTATTAATAGAGAAAATAGATTTTTTTAAAAAAATAGTATAAGTATAGGAAAAAAGCATAATTCCAATAATTAATACTATTATAATACCAGAAAGAAAATATTTCAAAGTAATTCCTCCATTTAAAATTATTTTAATAAAAATAGTATATAATAGTTTTTGCTTAATTAATTATATCATATAATGGAGTGAGAGTTTTGAAATATCTTTTAAAATTTAAAAAATTTGGAAAATCAACATTTATTTCTCATAATGATACTTTAGAAGAAATAGAAAGAATGTTTAGAAGAGCTAAAATAGATATGGAGTATACTCAGGGTTTCCATTCTAAACCGAAATTGGCTATATCTCAAGCTATTCCGTTAGGATATGTCAATAGATGCTTGTATATAGTATTAAATACTAAAAAAGAACAAAATTTTTCAGACTTTAATAATTATGTATCTGAAGGATTTGAATTAATAGAATATAAATCAGTAGAGGAAAATTACAAACTAAATATAAAATATTATTTGTTTAGAATATATATATCTGAAAACTTGTTCTTAAAACTTAAAGATACATTGGAAATCGATGAAGTGTTAAAAAATAAATTTATTGAAATTAAATATGAAAAAAATAATAAAGGGATTTATGTGTTAGAATATAAACAAGAGAATAATAAAATATATAATATTTGGAAAATTTTTAATAATATAAATGAATCTTTTATATTTTTTCCTTTTGTTTATGATGTGATTTGGGGGGAATAATATGGCAAAAAAAATATTAATTGTAGATGATTCGGACGTTTTAAGAAAGATACTAGCATTTAATTTTAAAAAAGAGGGATACGAAGTATATGAAGCTAAGGATGGAGAAGAAGGATTACAAAAAATAAAGGAAATATCTCCTGATTTAATATGTTTGGATATAATGATGCCTAAAATGGATGGATTTACAGTGTTAAAAAAATTGAAAGAAGAAAATTTAAAATATTCTATTATTGTTTTAACAGCAAAGGGCGGAGAAGAAGATGAAAATTTAGCTTTAGCCTTAGGAGCAATGAAAGTGATAACTAAACCATTTAGTCCAAAGAGTGTACTTGAAGTAGTAAAGCAGGCGGTGGAGTCCAATGGATAAGGCAACGGAGTATGGATTAGAAGTATATCGGGAATTGAATGATAAAATTAAATACTATAAAGACGAGCCAAAAAATTTAAAAGAAATTAGAAATAGAGTAAAATTTTTAATTGAACAATTGTTTGATGAGAGCGAAAATTATAGAATGCAATTAGAAGAATTTTCACTTCAATTAGAGGCGCAAGTTGAAGAATTGTCAAAACTGTATGAAGAGTTAACGGCTGTTTTAGATATAGGAAAAATATTGCATAAATTCCTTAATCCAAGAGATTCAATAGATAAAATATTAGAAAGAATAAAGGATATTATATCGTATGAGGATATCATTATAGGTGAGTTTTCAGATTTTCCGCCACGAAAAGATTTTAACATATTACATGCAGATTTTAAATTATTGGATTTTGAAAAAACTGTTGATTTTATAGAATATCTAAACATAAAAGATAAAATTAAACCCTTGATTTTTGAAAAGAATCCAATAACTCAAGAAGAAATTCCTATAATGTTTATACCCATAGAATCACATATAAAAGTATGGGGTTTTTTTCTTTTTTATGGTTCAAAAAAAGGTATATTTACAGCAGGGAATAGAAAAATAATGGAATCAATTGCTGAACAAATAGCATTTAGCTATGATACCCTTGATTTTTTAAACAAAAAAATAGAACAAGAAAAACTAGATGAGCAGTTGAGAATAGCCTCTGAAATTCAAAAGTCATTATTACCGAAAAAAATACCAGAATTTGAAAATGTTGACATAAAAGCTTTTTATAGACCAGCTTATGACATAGGAGGAGATTATTACGATGTTGTAGATTTAGGGGATAAGATATTTTTGGTTTTAGCAGATGTTTCTGGAAAAAGTGTCCCAGCTGCGTTGATTATGACCTCGTTTAGATCTATATTAAGACATGAATTAGAGAAAAATACTGATTTAACTACAATAATTTCAAATTTAAATGATTATATATCAAAAGAAATACCGCAGGATAGATTTGTAACAGCTATTTTTATGATGTTGGATTATAAAAATAAAAATATAGAAATGATTAATTGTGGACATAATCCTACAATAATTATTAGAGATGGGGAATTATTATTATTTGAAGCTGAGTATATGCCTATTGGTATAATGGATGGATTTATATTTGAAAGCCAACAATTAGAATATAATAAATATGTTAACATAGCTTTATATACTGATGGTATAACTGAAGCGCGTAATGAAAAAAGTGAAGAGTTTGAGCTTGAAAGATTAATAGATATATTTAAAATAAATGCTGATAAAAATGCTGAGGAAATTGTTTCTATAATTATGGAAAGTTTAGATAAATTTGTTGGTAAAGCATCTCAGCATGATGACACAACATTAATGATAATTAAATCAAAATAATTTAAAGGAGGTATTTTTTTATGTCAGGTCATAACAAGTGGGCAAATATAAAACATAGAAAAGCAGCACAAGATGCAAAGAGATCTAAGATCTTTACAAAACTTATAAGAGAATTAACTGTATCTGCAAAAGAAGGTGGAGCAGATCCTGAATCAAACCCAAGATTAAGAACAGCTATTGAAAAAGCAAAAGAAGCTAATATGCCAAAAGATAAAATTGAAGCAGCTATAAAAAAGGGTGCTGGAGGTACAGATGCAGATTCATATGTAGAAATAATGTATGAAGGCTATGGGCCAGCAGGAGTGGCTATTATTATGAGAGCATTAACAGACAATAAAAACAGAGCAGCTCAAGAAGTGAGACATATTCTTTCAAAACATGGTGGAAGTTTAGCTGAAAGTGGATCAGTTGCTTGGAATTTTGAAAGAAAAGCTATGATTCTTGTTCCTAAAGAAGAAGTTGCAGATTTAGATGAATTTATGATGGCAGCATTGGATGCTGGAGCAGAGGATGTAATAGAAGAAGATGATAATGTTCAAGTAATTGCTTTACCAGAAGATATGGTACAAGTAAGAGATACATTAAAGGAAATGGGATATTCAGTAAAAGCAGCGTTAACTTATATTCCAAAAACAACTGTTAAAGTTGCAGGATCTGATGCAGAAAAATTATTGAAATTATTAGATGCTTTAGAAGATAGTGATGATATTCAAGAAGTATTTGCAAATTTTGAAATTGATGATGAAGAAATGGAAAGATTAGCTCAAAATATGTAATATAAGGGGCTTTAAGCCCCTTGTTTTTCAGGTGGTTAAATGAAATTTAAAATATTACTTTTATTATTAATTAGTATTTTTAATATACAGGTATTTTCAAATAATATGTTTTTAACTTATGCAAATAATGGAGAATTTAAAATAGATTATAATTTTGATTTTGAAGCAACAGATTTATATGTTGCTAATATTTCTTTTTTTATATCAATGAGTCCTTTAACAGATAATTATATAAAAGTAGCCAATATTGATGAAGTTCTTAATTATTTGATTTTTAATCAACCGGGATTTAGTATTAATTATAAATTTAAAAGAAAAGATTTTAATGATCCTATATATTTTTTAGGTTCTTTTAATTCTTTTGTAATTTCATTGGAAAAGATATATTTTAATTATCCGATTTCTTATATAGTTTCAAATGGTATGATTGGAATAAACTTGAAAAATGATATTAGTAATTTTTTTTATTGGATAAATTTATATAATTTTTCAGAAACTTCATTAGGGGGTTATTATGGAGATAAAATAAAGGTTGGTTTATTTGCTGAGACAATTGATAAAAAAAGTGATTATGGAGTATTTTTTGTATTTTCGAATAATGGTATAATTATAATATCGAAAAATAATATTTATGTTGAAATTTTAAATAGAGATATATCTTTATTTTTTGATTTTAATAGTAAAAATAATAATTATATGAGGAGTTTGTATTATAATGATAAAAAAAATAAATTTGAATTTAATTTGCCTATAATAAAGAATAACCTATATTTGGTTATCAATTCAAATAAATATTATGGAATAAAATTTAATATAATTTTTTAGAAATATTAGGAGGAAATAGCATGGATGAAAAAAGTTTATATAATTCCCCATACGATGATAAAGATTATATATGGTTATTAGATAATATTGCGAGGTATTTCCAGCTTGATTTGAGAGGCTATAAACAACATAGGGTTAGAAGGCGAATTGATATGTTAATGAGAAAATATTCATATGATAGTTATAAAAAATATTTTGAAGATTTAAAAAAGGAAAGCAAATTATGGGATGAATTTTTAGATAAGCTAACTATAAATGTTACTGAATTTTTTAGAAATCCGGAAAAATGGAATTATTTAAAAAAATATATTTTACCAACAATTTTAAAAGAAAAAGGTAATACAGCTAAAATATGGAGTGCTGGGTGTTCTACAGGTGAAGAACCATATACACACGCAATATTGCTTGAAGAATTAAATGCTCCTAAAAATATTAAGGTATTAGCTACAGATTTAGATAAATTTGTTTTAGAAAAAGCTAAAAAAGGAATATATTCTGAGAGATCTATGGTTAATGTTCCTGAAGAAATAAAGAAAAAATATTTCAGAAAAATAACTAAAGATAGCTATGAAGTTTTACGAACAATAAAAAATAGAGTTATATTTAAACAACATAATCTATTAATGGACCCATTTGAAAAGGATATGGATTTAATTTCATGTAGGAATGTTGTGATTTATTTTGATATGGATGCAAAAAATAAATTATATAAAAATTTTGCTGCTTCTTTGAGAAAAGGAGGAGTATTATTTGTTGGATCAACAGAAAGAATATTTAATTATAAAAATCTAGGTTTAGAAATAATAGAACCTTTCTTTTATCAAAAAGTGAGTGATTAAATTGGATTGGATGATTCCGTTTATATTAGTATTTGATCAAATATCAAAAAAATTAGCTCAAGAGTATTTAACAGGAAAAACTATAAATCTAATAGGAGATTTTTTGACCTTGTCTTATGTAACAAATACAGGAATAGCTTTTGGTATGTTTCAAGGTCATCCGTTTATAATGGGAATTCTTGCAACAATTGTAGTTACTTTAATATATGTATATAGAAATGTTCATTTAAAAAAACACAAATCTTTGTTATTTGATTTATCTACGGTTTTTATAATAGGAGGAGCTTTAGGAAATATTTATGATAGAATAAGGATTGAATATGTTGTTGATATGTTTAGTGTTAAATATTTCTCTGTTTTTAATATTGCAGATTCATTTGTGACAATTGGAGGAATCCTTTTGGGTATTTATTATTTGAAAAGGAGTAATGATCCGTGGAAGAGAATTTTTTAGTTACAAATAGAGAAAATGGATGGAGACTGGATAAATTTGTAGTTGAAAAAGTTCCAGATTGGATTTCTAGAAGCTATGTTCAAAAAGCGATTAAACAAGGTCAAATAATTGTAAATGGAAATCTAAAAAAACCGTCATATAAAATAAAGAATGGTGAAATAATAACGATAGAAGTACCAGATAAACCACCTACAATAGAGGTTTTGCCTGAAGATATACCTTTAAATATTATTTATGAAGATAAGGATATTATTGTTGTAAATAAACCACCGTTTATGATTGTGCATCCGATTGTTAATAAAGTTACAGGTACTTTAGTAAATGCTTTGCTATATCATTGTACTGATTTACAGGGAATAGGTGGAGAACTAAGACCAGGTATTGTTCACAGATTGGATAAAAATACTTCAGGTGTAATAGTTGTTGCTAAAAATGATTTATCTCATCAATCTCTAAGTAAACAATTTAAAGATAGAAAAACAAAAAAGACTTATATAGCTTTAGTAAAAGGTATTCTAAAAAATAAAAAAGGTGAAATAAATGCCCCATTAGCTAGACATCCTCAAATCAAAATAAAAATGGCAGTTGTTGCTGGAGGTAAGGAATCTATTACTCTTTATAAAATAATAAAAGAATTTAAAGATAAAGCATCTTTAGCATGGATAAATTTAAAAACAGGAAGAACTCATCAAATAAGAGTTCATTTTAAATATATTGGTCATCCATTATTAGGTGATGAAATATATGGGAAACCAATTGAAGATTATAAATTTGGTATTAATAGACAAATGTTGCATGCATTGAGATTGGGATTATATCATCCGAGAACTAATGAATGGATGGAATTTATAGCACCTATTCCAGAAGATTTTAAAAAAGCTATGATAAATTTGGAAAAAAAAATAACAGAAAATTAACATACTCTTGTTATATATTAAAAAATATTGTCGTAAAATAAAGCGCGAGGTGTTTTATATGTTAAACGATAAATTAAGAGATACTAAATTAATATATGAGTTAGATAAAGTTGAAGATAAAGAAACTTTTTCTTTTATATTAAAATGGCAGCAAATAGATACTCCTGAAGGTGTTTTTGACATAACTTTACCAGTAAATGTGGAATTTGAAATTAGTAAAAATACAGAGGGTTTTATTATAAAAGGAAAAGTGGAAACAATAATTAAATTAATATGTTCAAGATGTTTGAAACCTTTTAATGAAAAGGTAGTTGGAGAGATTGATGCGTTTTATATAAATGAAAGATTTTCAGACTTGTATACAAAGAGTGAAAAACTTGAGTCGTTAGATAACATTATATTCTTTTCTGAAAATAAAGTAGATATCTCTGATAGAATAATAGAATCAATATTAATGGAAATTCCTGATAAACCATTATGTAAAGATGATTGTAAAGGGTTATGTCAAGTTTGTGGTATTGATTTAAATGAAAATCCAGACCATAAACATGATGAAGAATATATTGATCCAAGGTTTGCAAATTTATTAAGTATATTTAATAATGATGAAAAATAATAAATTTAGGAGGGATTATAAATGGCTGTACCAAAGCAAAAAACATCAAGAGCAAGAACACATAGAAGAAGAGCTGCAAATTTATACAAAGCTATAAAAGTAAATGTTACAAAATGTCCAAATTGTGGCGAACCTAAACTCCCCCACAGAGTATGTTTGAATTGTGGATATTATAATGGAAAACAAATATTAGAAATAGGAGAATAAGAATGTCGAAAAAAGCCCGAATAGGCTTAGATTTATTCGGAGGAGATAACGCGCCCTATTCAAATTTAGAGGGCGCGATTTTTGCTTTGAAAAATAATTATATAGATGAATTATACTTAATTGGGGGAGAAGAAAAATTCAAAAAAGATATACCAGAAAACCTGCATTCAAGGGTTAAATTTATTAAAGCCGAAAATTTAGTGGATAATCATACAAAACCAACAGACGTTTTAAAGTTAAAAAATAGCTCAATTTATATTGGAACAGAAATGATGAAAAATGGAGAATTGGATGTTTTTGTAAGTGCTGGAAATACAGGTGCATTGCTTGCGGCTGGTACGTTTATAACTGGAAGAATAAAAGGAATTGATAGACCAGCTTTAGTTATTCCATTACCCGGTAAAGGTGGGAAACCAAGAGTTTTAGTAGATGGTGGCGCTAATGCTGAGCTAAAGCCCGTTCATTTTTTATCATTAGCAAAAGTTGGAATAGCTTTTGCTAAATTTCTTGGTATAAATGAACCTAAAGTTCATATATTAAATATAGGAACAGAAGAAAGTAAAGGTACTAAATTAGTTAAAGAAGCATCTGAATATCTTAAAAATGATGAAAATATAAAATATGAAGGTTTTGTTGAAGGAAGGAATATTTTTGAAAAAGAAATAGATGTTGTTGTAACAGATGGGTTTACTGGTAATAATACTTTAAAAACAATTGAAGGAACAGCTTATTATATAATGTCAGAATTAAAAGAAAAAATAAAAAATGGTGGAATATTTGCAAAAATAGGAGCTCTTTTAATGAAAAAATCATTAAAAGGATTAAAAGAAAGTCTTGATTATAGGCAATATGGAGGAACATTTTTTCTTGGTATAAATGGAATTCTTATAAAAGCTCATGGTTCATCTGATAGTGAAGCTATAGCCAATGCTCTTGATGTTGCAAATAGAGCAGTAAAAGAAAATATATTAGAAAAGATAAAGGAAATTTTGTAGGAGGTAAATACAATGTGTGGAATTGTGGGATTGGTAGGGAAAAAGGAAGTAAAGGTAAAAGATATAGTTGATGGATTACAAAAACTGGAATACAGGGGATATGATTCATCAGGAATAGCATTTTCTCAAAATAATCATATAGAATTAATTAAAGCAACAGGAAAAATATCAAATTTAAAAAAAGAATTAAATAGAGAAATAGAAAAGAATATAAATATAGGAATTGCACATACAAGATGGGCCACTCATGGTGGAGTAACAGATTCAAATGCCCATCCTCACACAGATTGCACAGGGAAGATAGCATTAGTACATAATGGTATTATAGAAAATTTTCAGGATTTAAGAAAAGAATTAATATCTAAAGGACATAAATTCAAATCAGAGACTGATACAGAAGTAATTGCACATTTAGTAGAAGAATATTATGAAGGAAATTTATTTGAAGCAGTATTAAAAACTATTAAAAGATTAGACGGCGCATATGCAATAGGAGTAATTCATACAGACGAAAAAAGAATAGTTTCAGTAAGAAAAGGAAGCCCTTTGGTAGTAGCATATAATGAAGATTACGCATTATTAGCATCTGATATAACACCAATAATAAAATATACAAAAGATGTATATTTTATGAATGATAATGAAATGGCCATTTTAGAACCTGGGAAGATAGAATTCTATAATATAGATGGAGAAAAAATAGAAAAAGAATCAGTCTATATAGATTGGGATGAACAGGCAGCAGAAAAGGGTGGATATGACCATTTTATGTTAAAAGAAATAAACGAACAACCAGATGCATTAAAATCAGCAATAACTGGAAGAATTAAAGATGGAGAACCAATAATAACAGAGATAGATAATCTTAAGGATTTCATAACAAAAGAATTAAAAAAAGTATTTATAGTAGCTTGTGGGACCAGTTATCATGCAGGTTTAACATTTAAATATTTTATGAACAGGTATTCGAAAATTGATGTAGATATAGAAGTAGCATCAGAATTTAGATATATGAATCCTCACGTAGATAAAAACACATTAGTATTGGCAATATCACAGTCAGGTGAAACAATAGATACTTTAGAAGGTATAAGAATAGCCAAAGAAAAGGGAGCAAAAGTAATAACGATAAGTAATGTATATGGTTCAACAATACCTAGAGAGTCTCATGGCGCAATATATATGAATACAGGGCCAGAAATAGGAGTAGCTGCAACAAAAACCTATACAGCACAAATAGCTATATTATACGCATTAGGAGCAAAAATAATTGAATTAACAGAAGGAATAAATGAAGAAATAAAAGAGATATTAAAAGGCATAGAAAAAATGCCGGAAATATATAAAGATGTATTAAAATTAAATGAAAAGATAAAAGAATTATCAAGAGAATATGTAAATTATCAGCATATGATGTATATAGGAAGAGGGTTTGGATATCCAACAGCACTAGAGGGAGCATTAAAATTAAAAGAAATCAGTTATATACATGCAGCAGGATATCAGGCAGGAGAATTGAAACATGGTCCAATAGCATTATTAGATGAACAATTTCCTGTCTTTGCAATAATACCAAAAGATACATTATATGAGAAGATGAAATCAAATTTAATGGAATCTAAGGCGAGAAATGCAAATATAATAGCAATAACAACAAAAGGAAATGATGAAATAAAACAACTAACAAATGAATATATAATGATTCCAGAAACACATGAAGCATTATATCCGTTAGTAATGGCTCCGATTATTCAAATGTTTTCTTATAATGTAGCTGTATTAAGAAAACTGGATCCCGATAAACCTAGAAATTTAGCTAAAAGTGTTACAGTAGAGTAATGGAGGTGAAAATTAGTGAATATAAAATCAGAAGAGGAGATTTTTGAATTAGCAAAAGAAATAGTAAAAACCTTGGATGAAAAAGAAGGTATTGATATAAAAGTTTTGAATATGAAAGGATCTCCATTATTAGTAGATTATTTTATCATTGCTACTGGTAATTCTGAAACACATTTAAATGCTTTAAGAGATGCAGTTGTAGAAAAATTTAAGGAAAAAGGTCATGAATTATTATATTATGATAAAGATAAAGGATATGAATGGGTAATTGTTGATAGTGGTAGTATAGTAGTTCATATTTTTACTGAAAAAGCAAGAGATTTTTATGATCTAGAAGGATTATGGAGTGAAGCAGAAAGGATAAATATTAGTTAAAATAACCTCACACACCGTTATGCAGTTTCCTCGGTGCCTAATGATTATAGGTCGGAAACGTAGGGCGGTGGAGGTAAAAACCAAAAACTCGGAGGTGTTGGTATGGCAGTTATTAGCATGAAACAACTTTTAGAAGCAGGGGTGCATTTTGGTCATAGAACGAGAAGATGGAATCCTAAAATGAAACCCTATATTTTCACAGAAAGAAAAGGTATTTATATTATTGATTTACAAAAATCATTAAAAGCAGTTGAAGAAGCATATGATTTTGTTAGAGAACAAGCAGCTGATGGAAAAGTTATTTTATTTGTAGGTACAAAGAAACAAGCTCAACAAATTATAGCTGAAGAAGCTAAAAGGGCAGGAGCCTATTATGTAAACAACAGATGGTTAGGTGGATTATTAACAAATTTCCCAACTATTAAGAAGAGAATTAAAAAATTGGAAGAATTAGATGAATTTGTAAATTCAGAAGAATTTGAAAATCTACCTAAAAAAGAACAAAGTAAAGTTAAAAAAGTATATGAAAAATTAGATAAAAACCTTGGTGGTTTAAGGGGAATGAAGAAAATTCCTGATTTTATATTCTTAGTTGATCCTAGAAAAGAACAAATTGCAGTGGCTGAAGCAAATATGTTAGGTCTTCCTGTGATAGCATTAGTTGATACAAATTGTGATCCTGATCCAATAGATATAGTAATTCCTGGTAATGATGATGCAATTAGAGCAATAAAATTAATTTCATCAAAAATAGCAGATGCATATATTGAAGGTAGAGAAGGAAGAATGGGTGATGAAGCAGCAAATGAAGAATCAGAAGAAGTAGTTGATGCAGTTGAAGAAGTAACAAGGGCAAAAGTTGAAGCAGAAGAAAAGTATGGAGAAGTTGTAGAAGAAGAAGAGTAATATAAAATTAAATAATAGCTTAAAATCCCGGATTTTCCGGGATTTTATTATAAGATTAGGAGGTGGAATAGTGAAATTTTATATTAAAACTTTTGGATGTCAAATGAATGTAAACGAATCAGAAATCATGACAGGGATTTTAGAAGACGAAGGCTTCGAATGGACAGAAAATCCACAAGAAGCAGACCTCATTATTTTAAATAGTTGTGCTGTAAGGGAAAAAGCTGAACATAAATTATACGGAACCATTGGCCAATATGAAAAAATAAAAAGAAAAAAGAATAATCTTATTATTGGAGTTGGTGGTTGTACAGCAGAAAAAGAAAGAGAAAATATTTTAAAAAGATTTTTAGGAGTTGATTTTGTTTTTGGTACCAGAAACTATATGGATATAAAAGATTTATATGAAAAAGCTAAATTAGGAAAAAGGTTTGCAGATTTTTCTGATAAATTTGATCAAATTACAGCGGATTTACCTAAACATCCATTTAGTAAACATCATGGATGGATTAATATTATATATGGATGTAACAAATATTGTACATATTGTATAGTTCCATATACAAGACATTTTGAAAAGAGTAGACCTATAGAAGATATTTTGAAAGAAGTAGAATACTATAATAACAATGGATATAGAGAAATAACTTTTTTAGGACAAAATGTTGATTCATATGGAAAGGATATTGGAGACAAAAAACCAAAATTAGATATATTAATTAGAGAAGCATCAAAATTCGATTCGATAAAAAGAATATGGTTTTTAACCTCGTATCCAACGGATATAACAGATAAACTAATAGAAGAAATAAGAATCAATGAGAAAGCAGCGAAAAATTTTCATTTACCTGTACAGGCAGGAAGTAATAACATATTAAGAAAAATGAATAGACGTTATACAAAAGAATTTTACCTTGAATTGTTGGAAAAAATTAAAAGTTCAGTTCCGCATGTAACTATTTCTGGAGATATTATTGTAGGTTTTCCAGGAGAGACGGATGAAGATTTTATGGAAACAATTGATCTTGTGAAAAAAGCTAGATATGAAAGATTAAATATTGCAGAGTATTCTCCTAGAGAAGGAACAATTTCAGCAAAATATTTTGAAGATAATATTCCGAAAAGAATTAAAAATAAAAGATTTCAATATCTTATGAATATACAAAAACAAATTAATCATGAAGAAAATGAAAAATATTTAGATAAAATAGTAACGGTAATCCAAGAAAATAGAACCAAATCAGGCGCATATATTGGAAGAACAATAAATAATAAAGTAACAATATTTGAAAGTACAGAGGATTTAATAGGAAAATTTATTAAAATTAAAATTAATAAAATTTCAGCAGGTCCATTATATGGACAAATTGTATCTGTTGAAGGGAAAAAAGATTTTGAAAAAATAAAATCATTTATATAAAAAATATCCCTGGAGTATTTATTCCAGGGATATTTTTTATATAAAGTTCTCTTTAGATAAAAAATCTTTAATAAATTCTATAAATTGTTTTCCAATATTTGGATCAAATTTTTTACCTAAATTTAAATTTATATATTCAATAGCTTCTTCAGGGGTTAATATACCAAAATGTTCGGATGTTGCTGTATGCGTGGCAAGATCAAACCAGTCTATAATACCAATAAATCTTGCCATGTATGGAATCTCTTCTTCTTTTAATTTATCAGGATATCCGCTTCCATCCCAATTTTCATGATGAGATCTAACAACATCCATTGCATACCAAAGTTCTTTTCTATTTGAAAGAAAGATAGATCCCGCAATAGTGTGTTCTAAATCCCATTCTTCAAGATCATAAACACGAGTTTTAGAAAATAGCATTAATTGTTCTATGCCAATCCTACCAACATCATGCAACATGCCCAAATCATAAATTAAATTTATATCTTCCTTTGATTTATTAATATATTCAGCAAATTTTTTACTATAAAAGGCTACTCTTTGAGTATGGCTCATACTGCTTTTTTTGTCTTCCACTTCGAATAAAACAATTAAATTTTTTATAAACTCAGAAACTTCTTTTCTTTTATCCTCTAATAAATATAGAAGTTCAAATGGTTTTTCTTTAAATACAAATGATAATAATGATAACAATATTAACTGAAAATTCTCAATAGAAAATTCTATTGTTAAAATAGGTTGTTGATTTCTTATTAAAAATAATTGTTCATTTTCTAGCAACATGTAAGTTTTTTCTATGTTTACCTTTTTATTAGAGATAATTATTTTTGCATTTTCTATATTAGAAACGTAATCAAAAGTAAAAACATTAAGAATCCCTTTTGATAAACTTGTATTATCATAAATTTTATATTTTTCGAATGACATGTAATATCCTCCTTTGTAAAATTTTCTATATATTTTTAATTATATCATATTATTGAAGAAAATATATCTCTTGACAAAATCAATATAAAAATATATAATATTTTTTGATTGCCGGTGTAGCTCAATGGCAGAGCGGCTCATTCGTAATGAGTAGGTTGGGGGTTCGAGTCCCTTCACCGGCTCCAAAGATTCTCCGTATGGAGAATCTTTTTTATTTGAAAGGGATTATTAAAATGCATACAATATATATTCATTTATATTGACAAAAGAATAACATAAAATAAAAAAATATGTTATAATTATTAAGATGGGAGATGTTAAAAATGAAAATAGAATTTGAAGTTTTAAAGTTTATAAAAAAATATAAAATGTATGAAAATGGAGATAGAGTTCTATTAGGAGTTTCAGGTGGAAGAGATTCCATGGCAATGTTGGATATATTATATAAATTAAAAGATAATTTAGGTATATCCATAGCAGCTGCGCACTTTAATCACTCATTGCGAACTTCTGCTGATAAAGAGGAGAAATTTGTTGAAAAAGAATGTAGAAAAAGAAGTATTCCTTTTTATTCAAAAAAAATAAATGTAAAAGAATATGCTGAAGATAATAAAATGAGTATTGAAGAAGCAGCAAGAGAATTAAGATATGAATTTTTTAATGAAATATTAGAAAATAAATGTTATGATAAAATAGCAATTGCCCATTATTCCAGAGATTTATCTGAAACAGTAATTTACCGATTGACAAAGGGAACAGGTATTTTTGGGATAGGAGGTATTTTACCAATAAATAAAAATGTAACAAGACCGATATTGAGTTTAAATTTTGAAAATCTAGAAAAATATGTTACAATTAACAATGTTAAATATGTTATAGATGAATCAAATTTTGATACCAAATTTGCTCGGAATAAAATAAGGCACGAAATATTACCAAAATTAGAAAAGATAAACGAAAAATATGAAGATGCAATTTTTCGATTTGCTGAAATTACATGGGAATATAGAAATTTCCTTAAAGACATATATGATGAACGTGTTGAATTTAAAGATGAAATATATAAAATTAATATTAAGAAAGATTTTTTAGATAAAGAAATTTTAAGAATGTTATTTTTAAATCTTAATCAATTTCCTCCTTCAAAGGAGGAAATAAATAAGATAGTATCTATGCGCTCCAAAGGTCAAAGAAAGATAAATAATTTATATTTGGAAAAAGATGGGAATTTTCTTTATATATCAAAGGAGGTAAAGTCTCTTGGCAGAAAACAAAAGTCCTAATGATAATAAAAAAAGATTACTTTTAATAGTAGCAACCTATTTTATTATAGGTCTTATAATATTTTTTATTATAAGAGGAATGACGGTTGATACTACAAGCTTAACTATTAGTTATACTGAATTTATGGATATGGTAGAGAGAGGGAAGATTTCTAAGGTAATAGTTAAAGATACTGGAAGTTTGAATGTAAAAACAATAGATGGACAATCATATGAACTTTTTGCCCCAGTAATATTAAGAGATGCGCAATTAATAGATAAATTGACTAAAGAGAATGTAGAAGTGGATTTCAAACAAGATGTGACATCTGGATGGTTATATGGTATATTAAGTTATGTAATACCATTTATTATATTAATTTTTCTTTGGATGTTAATGTTAAGACCTTTAACTGGAAGAGGCCCACAAGGGATGAGTTTTACCAAAAGTCCAGCAAGAAAGTATGATCCTGAAAAAGAAAAGATTACATTTAATGATGTTGCTGGAGTGGATGAGGCGAAAGAAGAATTAGAAGATATAGTTAAATTCCTAAAAAATCCTCAAGCATTTAATAAAATGGGTGCAAGAATGCCAAAAGGTATATTACTAGTTGGACCTCCTGGTACAGGTAAAACACTTATTGCTAGAGCTGTTGCAGGAGAAGCCAAGGTCCCATTTTTCTATATTAGTGGTTCGGATTTTGTTGAATTATTTGTTGGTGTTGGTGCAGCAAGAGTTAGAGATTTATTTTCTCAAGCAAAAGCAAATGCTCCAGCGATAATATTCATAGATGAAATAGATGCTGTTGGAAGGCAAAGAGGTGCAGGTTTAGGTGGAGGGCATGATGAAAGAGAGCAAACATTAAACCAGTTATTAGTAGAAATGGATGGATTTGATCCGAGGGTTGGTATCATTGTTATGGCTGCAACCAATAGACCGGATATTTTAGATAAAGCTTTACTTAGACCTGGAAGATTTGATAAAAAAGTCATATTAGATATGCCAGATGTTAAAGGTAGAGAACAAATATTAAAGATTCATATGAGAGGAAAACCTATTTCTCCAAATGTTGATGTTGAGGTTTTAGCAAGAAGAACACCGGGTTTTTCTGGTGCGGATTTAGAAAATTTGATTAATGAAGCTGCGTTGCTTTCTGCAAGAAAAGGTAAAAAAATTATTGAGATGAATGAATTAGAAGAAGCAATTGATAGAGTAATAGCTGGTCCTGCTAGAAAAAGTAGAATAGTTTCTGAAAAAACTAGAAAAATTATAGCTTATCATGAATTAGGTCATGCAATTGTTGGGGCGTTATTGCCAAATGCAGATCCCGTTCATAAGGTTACAATTGTTCCACGTGGGCATCAAGCCTTAGGTTTTACTTTGCAACTGCCCTTAGAAGATAAATATTTGATGACTAAAGAAGAAATATTAGATAGAATAACAGGAATATTAGGTGGTAGAGCAGCTGAGGAGTTAGTATTTGAGCAAATTACCAGCGGAGCAGCTAACGATTTGCAAAAAGCTACAGAGTATGCAAGGATAATGATATTAAAATTTGGTATGAGTGAAAGGTTAGGACCTATTGCATGGAGCGCGGAAGAAGAAGAAGTTTTTCTTGGAAAAGAATTAGCAAAAATGAAGAATTATAGTGAAGAAACTGCAAACGAAATTGATAATGAAATAAAAAGAATTATAATAGAGTCTTATGATAAGGCAAAAAGCATTTTAAAAGAAAACATAGATAAATTACATGAAATAGCAGATGTTTTACTCGAAAAAGAAACATTGAGTGGAGAGGAATTGAATGAATTGTTGGGTATAGCAAAAAGTGATTCCTCAACAGAGGAGGTGCAAGATGATGGAGGTGATTTGGAAAGAAATTAGTCAATTAGTGGGAAAAGAATATAATTTTTCATTTAGTGTGAATGATGAAAGCTTTTTGTGGTCAGAAAGAGAAGAATATAAAGATTTCCATTTATTATCCACTACAGGGTTATTGGAGGAAATTTTTAGAGCTTCTACGGAGTTATTAGAACCATACATTCCAGATCATGTTGCTGTAGTGTCATCCGCAAAAATAAATCATATAGCTCCAACACCTTACGGATTTAAAGTTTACATTAAACTTAAAATAGTTTATGTAAAAGGAAATAAAATAAAGTTTTTTGCCGAAATTTATGATGAAATGGAAAAAATTGCAGAGACTGAATTTAAGAAAGTTATTGTTAACAAAAAATCTTTGAAAAGAAGAGCAAATGAAAAATCAACAAAATTAATTTAAATTGTGTATATTTGAAGGGAGGAAGAAAAATGGGTAAAAAAGTTATTATGATTATCGAAGACGATCCAGCTATTTCTGAAATGTTAAATTTCAATCTTACAAAAGAAGGTTATGATGTAGTCTTGGCTTCAGATGCCGATGAAGCAGTTAAATTAATCGAAGAAAAAGAGGTGGATTTCTTCATTGTCGATATTATGTTACCAGGTTCAATGGACGGATTCGATTTCATCAGAACTGTAAAAAGCAATGAGAAATTTAAAAACGCTCCTGTTTTAATTTTAAGTGCTAAAGATGATCCTGCAGATAAAGTTGCAGGTTTAGAATTAGGTAGTGATGATTATGTAACAAAACCATTTAATGTAAGAGAATTAATTGCTAGAATAAAATCAATTTTTAGAAGACAACAACAAGCAATGCAAATTAAAGAAGAAGGACCTAAAAAAATTATTGCTAAAGATTTAGAAATTGATACGGAAAGATATGAAGTTTTAATTAGAGGTAACCCTGTTGAATTAACTCCATTAGAATTTGAATTATTGACATTTTTGGCTAAAAATGAAGGAAAAGTATTTAGTAGAGATGTTTTATTAGATAAATTATGGGGTTATGATTATTTTGGAGATACAAGAACAGTTGATGTTCATATAAGAAGATTAAGAACTAAAATTGAAGAAGATCCATCAAATCCAAAATACATTATTACAGTAAGAGGAAAAGGATATAAATTTAGAGATCCTGGTAAAGAAAAATTGGACTATTAAAAAACAAAAAGCGACAGATACTTCTGTCGCTTTTTTGAAATAGGTGATAGAATGTTTTATATGGTAATATTATTGTTATTTCTTATTATCTTATATTTTGTATTTTCAAATTATTTAGAAATAAAAAAAGAAAATAGTAGATTAAAATATTCTATAGCTAAAGTGTTATCCATTAGTGCAAATGACCCTGCTACAGAATACTTGATTCACTCATTGGAAGAAAAAATAAATAATTTAAACAAAAAACTGACTTTTGAAAATATAAAAAGAAAGAATATATATTCAATTTTAAATAATATATCTGAAGCAATTATGTTAGTGAATTTTTCAAATACTTCTAATACTCTCATTTTAGATTACGCAAACAAAAATGCACAAAATCTTTTTATAACTTCAGATTTTCTTGGTAAGACATTATCTGAAATTTTAGAAGATCATAATTTGATTGATATTATTATGAGAAGTTACAAATTAGATCAAAATATAAGTGATGAGATAATTGTGTATAGTCCAAAAAAATCATTCTTTCATTGTGAAATAAAAAAAATATTTTTAGAATCTGAAAAAGATCAAAATTATAGGATAGTAGTTTTAAGAGATATTACAAAAGAGAAAGAAATAGAATTAATGCGAAGAGAATTCTTGACTATAATGTCACATGAATTAAAAACGCCTTTAACTGTAATTCATGGTTATTCTGAAACACTATTAATGAGTGATGAAAAATTGTCACCTCAAGCATTAAGATTTTTAAATATTATAGAAGATGAATCTTCGCGACTAACTCGTCTTATTAATGATTTGTTAGATATTAGCAGATTAGAGAGAAAAGATTATGAATATAATTTTAAAGAAGTTAATCTATCAAATTTAATAAAAAAGATGAATCTAATGTTTGATTCTTTAATAAAAGAAATGGATATAAAAATTTATTTAGATATTGAAGAAAATTTGAAAGTAATTGGTGATGAAGATAGATTAATACAAGTTGTATATAATATTTTAGATAATGCTGTTAAATTTACAAATATTAAAGAGAGTGATGAAAAGAAAATTTATATGCGTTTATATAGTGAGGAAAATGAAGTAATTCTTGAAGTTGAAGATACTGGTATAGGTATTCCTGAAAGGGAAAGAAATAAAATATTTAATTTGTTTTATAGAGTAGACAAATCTAGAACACGTCAAATCCCAGGAACTGGATTAGGTTTATATATAGTAAAACAAATATTAGAAAAACATAGAGCGTATATTGAAGTTGATAGTGAAGAAAATCAGGGAACATTGGTAAAAATAATCTTTAAAAGGAGGATTAATGAAAATGAGGCCGGTAGACATAATTCATAAAAAAAGGAATGGAGAAATAAATACAAAAGAAGAAATAGAATTAATGATTAATGGATATGTAAATGGAGAAATTCCAGATTATCAAATTTCTGCATGGTTAATGGCTATATATTTTAGAGGCATGACAAAAGAAGAAAGATATCATTTAACAATGGTTATGAGAGATAGTGGAGATATAATAGATTTATCAAAAATAGATGGTGTAAAAATAGATAAACACTCAACTGGAGGAGTTGGAGATAAAACAACTTTAGCAGTTGGCCCATTAGTTGCATCTGCAGGGTTAAAAGTTTCTAAATTATCAGGTAGAGGTTTGGGACATACTGGCGGTACAATCGATAAACTGGAGTCAATTCCTGGATTTAAAACAGCTATATCAAAAGATGAATTTTTTAGAATTGCAAATGAAGTTGGAATGGTTGTTGCTGGACAAACAGGTAATATTGCTCCAGCTGACAAGAAAATTTATGCTTTGAGAGATGTAACTGATACAGTTGATGAAATTTCGTTGATTTCAGCAAGTATCATGAGTAAAAAATTGGCAGTTAATTCAGATGGGATAGTTTTAGATGTGAAAGCAGGTAGTGGAGCATTTATGAAAAATGTATCTGAAGCAATAAAATTAGCAAAATCCATGGTTGAAATTGCAGAGTTAAATAATAGAAAAATTGTAGCATTAGTTACTAATATGGATCAACCATTAGGAGATAATGTTGGAAATTCATTAGAAGTACTTGAAGCTATTGAAACTCTAAAAGGCAATGGACCTAAAGATTTTACTGAGTTGTGTATAGAACTCGGTGCAAATATGTTAGATTTATCAGGATTATATGATTATGAGAAAGCTAAAAAAGTATTGAGAGAAAATATTGAGAATGGTAAAGCATTAGAAGTTATGAGAAATTGGATTAAAGCTCAAGGCGGTGATGAAAGAGTAGTGGATAAGCCAGAAGAAATATTGCCAATTTCTAAAAATATCGTAGAATTTAGAGCAGAGAAAAATGGATATATTTCACATATAGATGCTGAAAAAGTAGGTATAGCTTCAATGGTTTTAGGTGCGGGCAGAAAGAAGAAAGAAGATAAAATTGATTTTTCAGTTGGAATTAAAATCTTTAAAAAATTAGGAGCAAAGGTTAATAAAGGTGATGTAATAGCACATCTTTATATTTCGGATGTAAGCAATACAGAAGAAGCTTTAAAATTATTAAATGAATCATATGAAATAAAAGATAACCCTCCAAGCCAAGAAAAAATGAAGTTAATTTATGAAAAAATTTCAGGAGGTAAATATGTATAAGAAAATTATTCTTATATTCATTGTTTTATTTTCATTTATTGCTTTTCCTAAAGCATATTATATAGGTATAACTAAAGAGTCAAAGGAATTATCAAGTATAGAATTTACAGATAAAACATTTATAGATGTGGAAGAAGTTGCAGCTTTTTTTAAGCTGCAACAATTTCCATCTAAAAATATAATATATTTATCAAACCCTGAAAATAACGATATTTTAGAGTTGGATTTAATGAAAGGTACTGCGAGGGTTAATTTTAATATTAATAGATCTTTTTCGTCAGCTGTTTTGGAAAAAGAAGAAAAATTGTATGTATGGATAGATGCACTAAAAGATTTTTTAAATCTTGAATCATTTAATTTAAATGGTAATGTATTTATATACAAAAGTATGCCAAGAGTTATAAAAATAGAATATTCGTTTAGTAAAATAATATTTTCTTTAAGTCATATAATAAATGAAAAAATGTTGAGATTTGATAAAGATGGATTTGTTATTTTCCCTGCTATTAATGAATATCCAGTCCCTAAAGATATTGATTTTAAAATTGTTTCTGATTATGTTATAAAATATAAAATTAATAATTTTGAAAGTTATAAAGTAACAATTTCTAAAAGGAATATAATATTAGATTTAAATGAATCGGATGTTCAAAATTCAGAAGAAAATACATCCTCTCAAGAGGCTACATCTACGAATGAATCAACAATATCTGAAAAAAAAGAAAGTATAACAAAACAAGCATCACCTCTTGAGAAGAAATTAAATGAGATAAAACAGCAAAGCTCTGCTTCAACAATGGATAAAAATACAGAAAAAAATATTTCTGTTGAAAATAAAGAAGTTTTTTATACAGAATTATTGAAAGTAGAAAATAAAATGATTGATTTAAATGGCAGGATTATTCCTGTTCATATTGCAAAAATAGATCCGGAAGAATTTGAAATTAAAGTATTATTTAATCATCTTGGAAAACCTGAAGATGCAGAAGAATTTTTAAATGAAACAAAGCCTTTATTAGCAATAAATGCTGGATATTTTGATGTATCAACATTAGAACCTATTGGTAAAATAATATCTAATGGGAAAATTCAACATATATCTCCTTATATAAGACCTAGTTTTATAATAGATAATTATAATAGGCCTACAATTAAAGATGTTGTAATGGAATACAAAATATATGTAAAAGATGTTCCATTTTGGATAAAAGCAATAAATACTGCTTGGAAAGGTGATGTTAAATTATATACCAGTGAATATGAGGGGATAATTAAGGAAAGCGAAGAAGATTATATATTTTTATTAATAGAAAATGATTACATAGTACATATAGGAAAAGAACGTCCAATTAAAAATCAAAAATTATTATTAATAGATAGAAAGTATTTAAAATATATACCAAATGTTAATGAGGGCGATGAAGTTATTTTTAATATAGATATAAATCAAAAAATATCAATTAAAGAGATGGTTGAAGGCGGCCCATTACTACTTACAGATGATTTGATGCAAGAAGCGTTAAAAGAAGAGAAATTTTCTTATTCATCAAGCCTTATTAATCGAAAAACGCCGAGGACGATAGTTGCAATTAGTGAAGATAATATGGTATTATTTATAGTAGTAGATGGTTATATGGAATCAAATCCAGGTATAAATTATGATGAGGCACAAATTTTATTAGAAAAAATCGGAAATATAAAACAAGCTATGATGCTTGATGGAGGAAGTTCATCAATATTTTATTATAATGGAAAAGTATTAAATTACAGATCTGAAAATTGGAGAAATAAAATTCCTGCCTTTTTGGGGGTATTTAAGAAAAAATAGATATTTAACAGTGGGGGTGTATTATTATGGCTAATATTAAACCAGATAAAAAAAGGATAGTGGGGCTCTTTGGGCATCATGGATGTGGGAAGACCACATTGATGGATGCAGTTTTAAAAAACTATTGTGGAGCAGATAGAATAGGTCAGAGATATTTGGATTCTGAAGATATAGAAAAAGAAAAAGGATCCACATTTTCGAATCATATTACAGCTGTAGATTACAAAGATTCAAGATTTTATTTTTTTGATACACCGGGAATGGCAGATTTTTTAGGAGATATAGATGTAGCTGTTAATGCAGTAGATAATGTTGTATTAGTTGTAAATGCTAGTTCTGGTATAGAAGTAACTACTGAAAGAATATGGAAAATTGCACGTGAAAATAAAAAACCAGTATTTATATTTATAAATCAAATGGATAAAGAAGGAGTAAATTTTAGAAATTTAGTTAATTCTTTAAAAGAAAATTTTGAAGATGGAGTAAAAGTTGTTCCGTTACAAGTTCCAATTGGTGAAGGTCCTGATTTTAAAGGAATTATAAATTTAATTACGCATGAAGCTTTTGAATATGAAATGGATCAAAGTGGTAAAGATACAAAAATTGAAAAAATTCCTGAAAATGCCAAAGAATATTATGGAGCATATCACCAAGAATTAATTGAAGATGTAGTAGAAACAAATGAAGAAATGATGGAAAAATATTTGGAAGAAGGAGAAGAAGCATTAAATCCAGATAATGTATTTAAAGCATTACATCAAGCCTTTGAAAGTGATGAAGTAGTTCCTATATTAGTAGGGTCAGCTGAAAAAAATATAGGTTTAGATAGATTCATGGAGATGATTAGATTAGTTGGAATGTATCCTACAGAAAGAATTTTCAAAGGAAATATAGAAGATAAAGAGTTTGAGGTAGAAGGAAAAGAAGAGGAACCATTTGTAGGATTAGTAGTTAAAAATGCAGTAGATCCATTTGTTGGTAAATTAACATATATAAGAATCTTAGCAGGTACATTAAAACCAGGGGACACTTTTGTAGAAGTCCAAGAAGATTCAAATGAAAAAGTTTCACATATATATATACCTAGATTTGATAAAAATGAGGAAATATCAGAAGCTTCTGCAGGAGATGTTATTGTTGTTCCAAAGTTAAAGAAGAGTAAAATAAATGATACCGTTGCACATTCTTCAAGATTAATTAAAATTGAAGTTCCAGAATTCCCAGAACCTATGATATCAAAATCTGTAAAAACTGCATCGAAAAACGAAATAGATAAAGTTAATAACGCACTTTCAAAATTACAAGAATCTGATCCAACTTTCTCTTGGGAATTTGATGCTGAAACGGGAGAAACTATAGTTTCAGGTTTAGGGACAACCCATTTAGAAATAATGATTGAAAGATTAAAGAAAACATTTAAGGTTAATGTTGAAGTAGGTAAACCAAAAATAGCTTATAGAGAAACAATTCGAAGAAAAGTAGTGGCAGAATATAAACATAAAAAACAAACAGGTGGTCATGGACAATATGGACATGTAAAAATAGAAATTGAACCATTACCAAGAGGGGAAGGTTATGAATTTGTTGACAAAATTGTTGGTGGTGTAATACCAAAGAATTTTATTCCTTCAGTAGATAAAGGAATAAAAGAAGCAATGAAAAAAGGTGTAGTTGCAGAATATCCAGTTGTAGATATTAAGGTTACTTTATTTGATGGTTCGTATCATGATGTTGATTCATCTGATATTGCTTTCCAAATTGCAGCAAGACAAGCTTTTAAAGATGGAATGAAAAACGCAAATCCAGTGATATTAGAACCTGTAATGAAAGTAGAAGTCTATACACCAACTGAATACACAGGAGATGTTATGGGAGAAATATCTTCCAAAAGAGGAAGGCCAATGGGAATGGAATCATTAGGAAGAGGAATGGATAAAATAGATGCTGAAATACCTCTTGCAGAAATGTTAGACTTTTCTCCAAGACTAAGTTCAATAACAAGTGGAAAAGGTTATTTCACAATGAAATTCTCTACATATCAAGAAGTTACGCCAGATATTCAGCAAAAGATTATACAAGAAAGACAAAGAGAAAAAGAAGAACAAGAGTAAGCAGTTGCATTTTGCAACTGCTCTTTTTATAAAAATTTCGTAAAAAGTCACTAAAAAATGGTATAATAAAATAAACAGAGAAAAGGAGGATTATTTATGTCAATAAGTACTGGTGGAGGAGATAAAGGCAAAACAAGCTTATGGTCAGGAGAAAGAATAGATAAAGATGATATAAGAGTTGAATCTTATGGAACAATAGATGAATTGTCTTCTTTTTTAGGCGAAGCAAAACATTATGTAAAATCATATAAAGTAAAAAATATAATAGATGAAATACAAAATGATTTATTTAGAGTTGCAGGTGAATTAGCATCTAAAGGAAAAGTTTTTGTTAAACCAATTAAAAAAGATGATGTTGATAGACTAACAAAATATGTTAATTTTTTTGAAAACATAATTCAATTAAAAGGGTTTGTAATAACAGGTAATACATTACAATCGGCAAAATTAGATATTTGTAGAACCATTGCTAGAAGAGCAGAGAGGAGAATAACTTCATTGTCAAAGCATGAAAGTGTAAATGAATATTTAAAGAAATATGTTAATCGACTGTCTGATTTACTATATATAATGGCTAGGTTTGAAGAATATTTATTAGATAAAATAGAATACAAAAAATGGTGATTTAATGAGAATATTAATAGCTTTTTACCAAGTGGAATTGGTTAATATAAAATCTTTAAAAGAAAAAAGAAGTATTATAAAAAAAATTATAAATGATTTTAGAAGAAAATATAATTTAGCAATTTCAGAAAGCGGCTTTCAAGATAGTAAAAAAATATTTGAAATAACATTAGTTACATTGTCTCAAAATACTGATTTTTTATTGAGTTTTTTTGAAGAAATTGAAGAAGAAATAGAATATAAGTATGGACTTCATATTTTAACATCAAATTATGAGATAATATAGAGGTGAAAATTTTGGAAAAAATTATAGTTGAAATAAAAGAAATACTAAAAAAAATGATATCAGAACATAGATTAAAACATATAATGGGAGTAGCATATACTACTAAAATATTGGCTAATAAATATAAAATAGATGAAAGGAAAGCTGAATTGGCTGCATTGGGGCACGACCTTTTTAGAGAAGTTAAACCATATAAATTTTTAAAAATTGCTAGATTTTATGGAATAAAAATTTCTGAAATAGAAAAAAATCATCCAATTTTATTACATGGAAAAATTGCTGCTGAATATTTAAAAATGAGGTATGATATACCTGATGATATTTATAAAGCTATATATTATCATACGAGTGGATATAAATATTTTGATACCCTTGGAAAAATACTATTTATAGCTGATTCTATTGAACCAACTAGAGTTTATGAAAATATAGATTATTTTAGAAAATTAGCCGAATATGATATTAATAAAGCATATGAGGAGATACTAAAGAATAAGATTTTATATGCAATAAAAAGAAATCATTTTTTGATTTTAGAAACAGTAGAATCCTGGAATTATATTTTATCTAGAAAAAAGTTGGAGGTGAATTAAAATGGCGACAAGAATTCAAGTTGGTAATACAAGAAGAACATCTGGGAAATGGATATGGGTTTTGTTATTTACTATAATTATAATTATTATAGGAGGAATTTTTTATTTTTATAATAATTTAAAAAATTCAACCGAATTAAAAGCTGAGGCTGTTAGTTATTTAATTACATATGAAATGCCACAAGGTACAGAACTATATTTTATTAGGGTAAAAAATCAATCTAGGAAAGTTTTTATTGTAAAAAGTCCTGATAATATTTTTTATTCAGAAAAAAGCTTATACATTGATTCTTTAAAACCTGAGGAAGCTTTGACAAATTTTGAGCAAATGTTTGATGTTAATCCTTCTACTATGAAATATCACTTTATATTGAAAAGCGATGGGGTTTCTTCGTTTTTATCTATTATAAAGGGGAATGGAACCACAATTGATGATGTTTTTGAATACTTAAGAATTAGAAAATCTGGAATTATGGATATTTTAACTGCAAATAAATTAATAAACGAGGTAAGAAAATATGGAAATACAAATTTATCTTATAATGGAGCTTTTGCTTTATTACAAGCTTTTTCAACGTATTCAATAACAAGTTATGACAAATTAGAAATAAAAACATTACTTTCAAAGCCTGTAGTTATAACTTTACCTGATTTAAAACAGAAAATGGAGAGAAATTATGTAGATAAAACAGTATTAGAAACATTAAAAACAATTTTGGAGTGATTAAATGAAATTTTTAATGTATATAATAGGCATTATTTTTTCTTTAATAGTAATAATGTCTATGATTTTCCCCTTCTTTAATACATACATAAAGATGGAAAAATTACCAGATCCATATTATTTTTTAGTTTTAGGCATGGATACCACAAATGTAAATGAAAAAGTATCTAGAACAGATTCTATTTTGTTAGTAGGGGTAACAGGAAAAAAGAGTAAAATTCTTGTATTACCTATCCCAAGAGACTTATTAGTAAAAGTAGAAAATGAGACTATTAGAATAAATGCTGTATACGTTAAGTATGGTATAGAAAAACTTCAGGAAATAATACAAAATCTCTTAAAGGTAAAAGTTTCAGATTATTTAATCTTTGATTATGGTCTGTTTAAAGAAATTGGAGATATTTATGCGCCTGTAAAAATATATGTTTCAAAGGATATGTATTATGAAGATTTTCATCAAAATCTTCATATAAATTTTAGACAAGGGTATAATTATTTGAATGGGGAAGAATTATTGTATTATGCAAGATTTAGACATGATGCTCTTGGAGATCTAGGAAGAATACAACGCCAAAAAGATGTATTGTTTGCGCTAATGAATACAGCTAAAAATTCAGGAATATCAAAAATTTTTAATTCTATAGCCAAAGTATTAGATAGAACTATAAATTCTTTTGATTTTAAAAAATTATTTTCTTTATTTTTAGAGTCTAAGAAATCTTCAATAACTTTTTTATCTTTACCAATAGAGGTAGTTGGGAATTATGTAAAATTAGATAATTCTAAAATAAAATACATAAACAATTACCTTGTTAACTTCGAGGAACCCAAAGAAAAAGAAAAAATATGGATAACTTTAATTAATAATATGACGAATTTTAAATTAAGCTTTTATACCGTTAGTAGAAATAAATGGAAAAATTCCTTGGGATATTTAATAGAAATTGTGGATATTATACCTAATATTAATGGTATTGAAAAAAACAAATCTTATTTAATAATAAAAAATAAAACATATGAAGGAGAAATATTAAGTGAAATAAAAAAAAGATATTCTGAATTAGCCTTTGAATTAATTGATCCAAGAGAAAATCCGGATTTATATTTTGCTATAATAAAGTTTTTAAGTGATAATTATTATAACACATTAAATTCTGATATTATTATGTTAGTGGGGAGTAATGTATGAAAGAAATTTTTCTCTTAATAAAAGGTTTTTTGAAAAAAAACAGAAAACATTTTTTATTTCCTTTTCTTTCTATATTTATAGGGGTTTGGGGTATGATTGTTGTTATATCAGTTATTAAAGGATTCGATAAAACTCTGATAGATTCATTAACTTCTTTTTATCCACATATTATAATTTATGATAAGTTTGAAAAAAAGTTTGAAGAAGAAATATTTAAAATAGAGTTTTCACCATACACAGCATTTTTTAATAAAGATAATAAACGAATAGGTGCAACATATTGGGAAATAAGTGATCTTGATTATTATAAAAAATTGCTTATTGAGGGAGATATTACAGGAAGCATAATTGGGAATGTAATGGCTGAAACATTATCTCTAAAACCTGGTGATTACATAAATATATTCTATACATCTAATGAAAATAAGATAAAATTGAAAAAGATATTGATTACTGGAGTTTTTCATTCTGGAATATATATTATAGATTCATCTTTTATAGTAAAAAAAGAACAAAATGAAGATTTAAATTATACAGGAATTTATTTGGAAAATCCCAAGAAAGCAAAAGAACTAAAGAATAAATATCTAAATGATTATATATCAACGACATGGGAAGAACAAAATGAAAATTTTGCTAAAGCAGTTGAAATAGATTCATATTTTGCTATTATAATAACCTTTTTTGTAGTTTTAATGAGTGGTTTTAGTATATCTAATTCTGTTATGTACTCTATTTTTGTTAGAAAAAAAGAAATAGGGATATTATATTCTATGGGGATGAAAAGAAATAAAATTTCTCTTATTTTTATTTTGGAAAGTTTAATAGTAGCTTTAAGTGGATATTTAATAGGAATCCTTAGTGCATTAATTACTATATTTATATTAAAAAAAATTGATATAAATATACCATCTGGAGTTTTTTATATAGACAGTATACCTTTTTACTTGTCTGTTAATGATTTTATTTTTAGTTTCTTATTTATTATTTTGTTATCTTTTCTTTTTTCTATGATGTCTTCTAGAAAGATGTTATCTTTTGAACCTGTAGAGGTGTTACATAGTGAATAATCTAATATCTATTCAAAATGTTTCCTTTTCATATAACAAAAAAGAAACTATATTGAAAAACATAAATATGGAAATAAACAAAAATAAATTTTATGGTATTTATGGTCATTCTGGAAGTGGAAAAAGTACATTATTATTTTTAATGGGAAATATTCTAACCCCATCAAAAGGAAAAATATTATATAACTTTAATGATGTAAAAAAAAATATAGGATTTGTTTTTCAATTTTTCAATTTAATAAACGAATTGACTGTTTTAGAAAATGCATTATTAGCTCAATTTATAAGGAGAAAACAAGAGAATATTAAAGAAATAAAGCAATATTCTGAGATTTTAGGTATTACTAAAATTTTAGATAAATATCCTGAAGAGATTTCAGGTGGTGAAAAACAAAGAGCAAGTATATTAAGAGCAGTAGTAGGTGAAGTGAAGATTATTTTGGCAGATGAACCTACAGGAAGTTTGGATTCAGAAAATAAATTAATTGTCTTTCAATTGTTTAAAAATTTGATTCAATATAATAAAACCATTGTAGTAGTTTCACATGAAAAAGAATTATTAGATTTTTGTGATAAAGCCATTTTATTAAATGATGGAGAAATAAAGGGGGAATTCTAATGGAAAGAGAATTTTTATTTTTGAAGCCGAACACAGTTAGAAGAGGTTTGGTGGGAGAAGTAATAAGCAGATTGGAAAGAAGAGGTATAAAGATAGTAGCAATGAAGATGATATGTCCAACAAAAGAACAGGCCAAAGAATTATATAAAGAACATGAAGGGAAATCTTTTTATAATGATTTAATTAATTTTGTATTATCTGGTCCTGTTGTAGTAATGGTTTTAGAAGGCCCAAGAGTTGTTGAAATGGTAAGGCATATTATTGGAAATACAGATCCTTTAAAAGCCTCACCTGGAAGTATAAGAGGGGAGTTTGGTATGAGCGTTACAAAAAATATAGTTCATGCATCTGATTCTTATGAAAATGCATTAAGAGAAATGAAAATCTTTTTTTCTGAAGATGAAATAATTGAATATAGATTGGATGTGCAAGACGATTTATGATTATAGTTAAATTAAAAAAAGGAAAAGAGAAAAAAATAAAAAATGGCTATTTATGGATATTTAAAGATGAAATATTAGAAGTTACAGGAGAACAGATAGATGGAAATCTTTGTAATGTGTTCTCATATAATTATGAATTTATAGGTAAAGGTATATTTTCAAAATCATCAAATATATCGGTAAAGATTCTTTCTACAGAGGATGAAGATATAGATAAAGAATTTTTTTATAAAAAATTTATAAGAGCTTTGAATTTAAGAAAAAATTTTGGCAATTCATATCGTTTTTTTCATGCAGAGGCTGATGGAATTCCTGGATTAATAATCGATAAATACGAGAAATTTTTGGTTATTCAATTTAGAAATAAAGGAATAGAAAATAAAAAATCAGAAATAATAGAAGCTTTATTAAATACATTTGAAAAAGACATAAAAGGCATATATGAAAGAAGTGATTTTGAAACTTCATCAAAAGAAAATTTAGAAAGAAATACAGGTTTATTATATGGAATAGAACCTCCTGATAATTTCATAATTGAAGAAGAAGGGATTAAATATATTGTTGATATAAAAAATGGGCAAAAAACAGGTTTTTTCTTTGATCAAAGAAAAAATAGAATTTATATCAGGCAATTTTCTAAAGAAGCTATAGGTTTAGATGCATATTCCTATACAGGTGGTTTTGCGTTAAATATGGCAAAATATGGTGCTAAAAAAGTAACTGCTGTTGATAAAGATGAATATGCACTGGAATTATTAAAAGAAAATGCAAAATTAAATGGAGTTTCTGAAAAAATAGAAATTATTTATGGAGATGTTGAAAAATTTTTAAACGAAATAGATGTTAAGTATAGTTTAATGATGCTAGATCCACCATCATTAATAAAGAAGAAATCGGAGCGATTTAAAGGAGTTCAAATATTTAAGAAAATATCAGAATTAGGAATTAAGAAATTAAGAAACTTTGGAATATTAAGTTTATGTAGTTGTGCGTATCAAGCTGATATTACATTATTAATAGAATCATTAAGAAGAAGTGTTGAAAATGAGGGGATAATGTTGCAAAATCTAGATATTATAACCCAATCAAACGATCATCCGTGGATATTACAAATTCCAGAAAGTTTATATTTAAAATGTTTGTGGATAAGAATTTTGAGGTGAGCATATGCCCAGTATATTAGCCCATATAATTTATTCTATGAAATACACTCAAGAATATTGGGGTCCTGAATTGTATTTAGGTGCGCAGGGACCAGATGTATTTTTTTATGCTAATGAAGAAAAATACAAGAAAATTGGTGATGAATTGCATAAACTAAGTATTAATGATTATAAAGAATTAATGAAAAACTTTCCAGAAAGTTTTTATTATGGATTCATTTCTCATATGGAGTTAGATGAAAAGCTACATCATATAATTAATTCTTATTATTTAGATCCAATTCTTCATACAAAATTTGAATATAATTTTGATGAAATTCTTTCTATAAAATTTTTTGGAATTCATTTTATAGAAAATAAATGGTGGAAAATTTTAAAAAATGAAAATATAAAAATAATATCAAAAGAATTTAATACTATTCTAAAAAAAGAATTAAAAATTTTTGATATCAGTTACGAATATGCTTATAAAAAAATGATCAAAAACTTAAAATTATTATTTGAGTTTCCATATTTTAAAGAAAAAATAGTATCTAAAATATTAAAATTATTAGGAAGAGATTATACATATTTATTTCCAAAGATTGAAGAAAAAGACATAGATAAGTTAAGTCATTTACAAGAAATATTCTTGTTAACACTTAAGGGGGATTGAAAAAAATGAAAGTATTAGGATTAATTTTGGCAGGATCATCAAAAAGTGGTATAAAAGACCTTACAAAAAAACGAGCAAGTGCTGCTGTACCGGTTTTTGGGAAATATAGAGCTATTGATTTTACTTTAAGTAATTTTGTTAATTCAAAAATAAAAAAGGTTGGAGTATTGACACAATATTACCCAAGAAGTTTAATGGACCATTTAGGAAGCGGAAAAGAATGGGATTTAGATAGAAAAACGGGCGGATTATTTATTTTACAGCCATATTCAAGAAGCAAAGAAGAAATCCCAGTTTATAAAGGCACAGCAGATGCTATATTCCAAAATATGACTCTATTAAGAAGAGGCGATGAAGATTTTGTTTTGATAGGTTCTGGAGATCATATATATAATTTTGATTTTACTAAATTATATCATTATCATCTATCTAATGCGGCAGATATTACAATTCTAACAAAGAAAGTAGAGGATGATGAACTAATAAATACTTATGGACAAGTAATTACAAATTCTGAAGGTAAAATACAAGAATTTCATGAAAAGCCTAAAGAAAAAAAATCAAACAGAATATCATTAGGAGTATATTTTATAAATAAGTCATTATTAATAGAATTATTATATACTTCTATTCCTAATGGTGGAAAGGATCTTGTTCATGATATTATTATACCTAATCTTGAAAAGTTAAGAGTATATTCATATGATTTTAAAGGATATTGGAGAAATATAAAAAAATCTATAAAAACATATTATGATACTAATATGGATATTTTAAAAAATGATGTTAGAAAAGAATTATTTTATAATAAAAAAATATATACTAAATTAAAGGATTATGCTCCACCAAAAATAAATATAAATGCTAATATCTGTAATGCTTTTATTGCAGATGGGGCAATAGTTAATGGAACAGTAAAAAATTCCATAATTTCTAGAGGGGTTATAGTAAAAGCAGGAGCAGTAATCGAAAACTCAATAGTATTACAAGATACGATTATATCAGAAGGCAGTGTGATAAAAAATGTTATTATTGATAAAGATTGTGAAGTAAGAGAAGGTAAGAAAATAGTAGGTGAAAATAATATTTTAGTAATAGAAAAAGGCACGATTATATAGGGGGGATAAATATGAACGTTGTAGCTTTAATATTAGCAGGTGGTCAAGGAACAAGATTAGGAGCTATCACAGAATATTTAGCAAAACCTGCAGTTCCATATGGTGGAAAATATAGGATAATAGATTTTGCTTTAAGTAATTGTGTTAATTCTGGCATATATAATGTAGGAGTATTAACACAATATAGACCACATGTTTTAAATAAACATTTAGGAATAGGGAAACCGTGGGATTTAGATATAAAATCTGGTGGATTGACAATTTTACCTCCATATGTAAGTAATAAAGATCAGTCATGGTATCAGGGTACAGCAGATGCTATATTTCAAAATATAGAATACGTAGATTCTTATAATCCGGATTTTGTTGTTATTTTATCTGGTGATCATATATATAAGATGGATTATAATGAAATGATAGATTTTCATATAGAAAAAGGTGCAAATGTTACAATTGCATGCATGGAGGTTCCTATTAACGAAGCTCACAGATTTGGAATAATGGTTACTGATTCTTTCAATAGAGTGGTAGAGTTTCAAGAAAAACCAAAAAAACCTCGAGGGAACTTAGCTTCCTTAGGAATTTATGTTTTCACATGGTCTACTTTAAAAAAATTATTAATAGAGGATTCTAAAGATATTAGTTCTGAACATGATTTTGGTAAAAATATAATTCCTAAAATGTTGGAAGAAAATGAAAAATTATATGCTTTTAATTATGAAGGATATTGGAGAGACGTTGGAACACTTCAATCTTACTGGGAATCTAATCTCGAATTACTGGGACCTATGCCATTATTAAATTTACATGATAAAAATTGGAAAATTTTTACACAATCAGAAGAGTTACCTCCTGCTTTTATATCAGAAAATTCAAAATTAATAGGATCCTTAGTGAGTGAAGGATGCGAAGTATATGGTGATGTAAAAAATTCAGTAATATTTCAAGGTGTAATAATTGAAGAGGGAGCTATTATTAAGGATTCTGTAATAATGAATAATACCATAATAAAAAAAGGTGCATATATTGAAAAAGCAATAATATGTGAGAATTCTGAAATAGGTGAAAATGTAAAAATTGGAGTGGGAGAGTTTAGTGAAAATAAATATAATAACAAAGTATATAATGCGGATATTACTTTAATAGGATTCAATGTAAAAATACCTGCTAATATAAACATTGGGAAAAATGTTATTGTAGGTAATTATATTACAAACATATCAGAAGATATTCCTTCTGGAGGTTATGTAATATAAATAGGGGGGAATATATATGGATTTTTATGTAGTAAAATTTTTTGCGACCTCATCTTTAACAGCTGAGGTTATTGTTGGTTATATGTTTGGAAAGCAAAAAGGAAAACCAGAATATAAGGTTTTATCAATTCCAAAGTCAAAGCTTCCAAAATTTGAATTACCAGATATAAATTTATCTTATATTGAATATAAATCAGAATTAGAAGAATTATATTATAAAGCAATAAAAGATTCAACTGTGTTGGATTTAAATAAACAATTTTTAGCTTTTGTACAAGCTACTATAAAAAGATACGGTCCAGAAATAATAAATGCAAAAATGTTTCTTGGAGTTAGAGAATCAGATGTTGCTGTAATTAAAGCGATATTATCAGAAATATTTGAAGAATGGGAAGGAGAAATTAATTTAAGAATAGTAGCTGAGAAATTAACTTATCAAGATTTAGTTTGGTTGATGACACAACATAGAAGTTTTAGTGAAAAAGAAAAGTCTTATCTTAGCAGGATAGATGTTCAATCATCTCCCGAAGTATTACCATTAACAGATCCGTTGAATGGATTGACGGTAAACAATCTTGATGTAGGAGATCCTATTTATACATTAATAATAGACCCTGTTGAACCATCAAATATAAATAAATTAAAAGAACAATACCCTGATAAATTTGATGAAAATAATAAAAATATATTACCAATAGAGTCAAAATTGATTGCTAAAGAGTTAATACCAGATACCGATTATTTTTTTATTAAAGTTGATTTAGGTGGTGGAATAACTGGAAAAACTGTAATTTCAAAAAATTTAAAAATGATGGTTGATAGTAATAAAATAGAAGAAATGCACAAAAAAAGAGAAGAATACGCCAATCCGCCAGAAGATAAAATAATAGGAGATATATTAAAAGATTCTATAGCAGGATTAAAAAGAGAGGCAAATTTACCAGAAAATAAGGTAAGGAGTAGCGATATTCTTATAATTTTTGGTTTATCAATAGGATTAATAATAGGTGCTATTTTACTTGGAATGTGGTTTGGGGTGTTTTGATGAAAATATATTCTTTAATTTTAATATTTTCTTTAATAATTATAGGCATTGTATTTAACTTATTTATGGTAAATTACATATATAAAAATTTTATATATAGAAACATTGCATTCAGAAATGAACTAAATTTAATTAATGAGACAGAAAGAATGTACAAAAACAAAGAATATTCAAAAAATATAATATATTCAACAAATACAGCAACATTAATAAAAGTAATTTTTAATAATTCAATTGAAGGAGTAATTATTCAGGAGGAATAAAATGAAATTAAAATTATCTTATGCTACTGCTATATTACTTGGATTAAAAAGAGGAAAAATAAATTTTGAAATGCCAACAGCTTATTTAATGTTAGGAGAAAAATGTATTTATAATTGCAATTTTTGTGCTCAAGCAAGAGAAGCTAATTCAAATATAGATTATTTATCTAGAATAAAATGGCCGGAGTATTCATTAGAAGATTTTGTTAAAAAGATTAATGAGAGTAACCCTTTTAAAAGATTATGTATTCAGGTTGTGAATTCTAAAAATTATTTCGAAGATTTAAATAAATTTTTAGAATCTATCAAAGAAATTAATGTATTAAAAGCAGTTTCTTTAAGACCTAAAAATTTAGATGAGATAGATAGAATATTTGATTACGGTATAGATAATTTGGGGATTTCAATAGATGTAGCAAATAAAAAATTATTTTCTGAAATTAGAGGGGGGAGTTTTAACTCTCTCTTTAACATTTTAATAGAGGCATCAAAAAAATATCCTGGTAAAATAACTACTCATATTATTGTAGGATTAGGTGAAAGTGATGAAGATTTGATAAATTTAATGCTTGAAATGAAAATATATAATATTTTAGTATCTTTATTTGCATTTACACCAGTTCAAGGTACGAAATTTGAAGATAGAGAACCGCCTTCAATAGATAGATATAGAAAGATTCAATTTGCTAGAGAAATTATAGAAAAATATGATGTAAAAAAAACAGATTTTGCATTTAAAAATGGAAGCTTAGTAAAATTACCAGATATGGAAATTTCAGTTGAAGAAGCAATAAAAACAAGTGGGTGTAGTTATTGTACGAGACCATATTATAATGAAAAACCCAATAAAGTTTTATATAATATACCACACAAAAGGAAAAACTGAAAGGAGGAAGGAAATGGCTCTTTTAACGTTTAAAGGAGGAGTTCATCCACCTGAAAAAAAGGAATTGGCAGAACATAAAAAAATTAAGATTTTGCCATTACCGGAGAAAGTGTACATTTACACCACAAATCACATAGGTGCACCTGCAAAAATTCTTGTAGAACCTGGCCAAAAGGTAAAAACAGGTCAAAAAATTGGTGAAGCAAATGGTTTTATATCAGCAAATATTCATTCATCTATTACTGGTGAAGTAGTAGAAATAGTAAAAATGACAAATGCAGCAACAGGAACTAAAAATGATGTTATTGTAATTCAGAGGACAGGGGAAGATGAATGGGATTTAATTCCAAATCATGGTGATTATTCTAAAAAAACTTCACAAGAAATTGTAGAAATCGTAAAAGAAGCTGGAATTGTAGGGTTGGGCGGAGCTATGTTCCCTTCTCATGTTAAAATGTCTATTCCAGAAGGGAAAAAAGCAGAACATTTAATTATCAATGCCGCAGAATGTGAGCCATATATCACAATTGATAATCGAATGATGTTAGAAAGATCAAAAGAAATTGTAAAGGGTATAAAAATAATAATGAATGCAATAGGTGTTAAAAAAGCTTATATAGGTATAGAAAGCAATAAACCTGAGGCTATAGAAAAAATGAAAGAAGCAGTTCATGGAGAACCAATAGAAATTAAAGTATTAAAAACAAAATATCCACAAGGTGCTGAAAAACAATTAATTTATGCAATAACAAAGAAAGAGGTTCCATCAGGTGGGTTACCATTAGATGTAGGAGCTGTAGTTTTTAATGTTTCAACAGCATATGCAATTTTTGAAGCCGTTGAAAAAGGAAAACCTTTGGTAGAAAGAGGTATAACACTAACAGGAGAAGGAGTGAAAAATCCTGGTAATTTTATATATAGAATAGGTACATCAGTTAAAGACTTATTAAATCACGTTGGTTTAGTAGAAGAGGAAAAAATAGATAGGATCTTATATGGTGGCCCTATGATGGGGATTCCATTACCTAATATAGAATTACCAACATTTAAAGGAAATAATGCTTTAACTGTTATGACAAAAGAAGTAGCTCCTAAAAAAGAGCTTTTTCCATGTATTAGGTGTTCTAAATGTGTTCAAGTATGTCCGATAAATTTAATGCCATATTTATTGAAAATGCAAGTAGAAAAAAGAGAATATGACAAAGCATTAGAATACGGATTAATGGATTGTATTGAATGTGGTTCATGTTCATTTGCATGTCCAGCAGGTATAGAACTTGTAAAAACATTTAAAACTGGTAAAAAAGTTGCAAGAGCTTTAAAAGGGAGGGCAAAAAAATGAAGTTGAATATTGCAGCAGCACCTCACTTAAGATCAAAAGATAGCGTTAGATCAGTTATGGTTGATGTGTTAATCGCCCTCATTCCATCAGTTATAGTATCTACATGGGTTTTTGGATTAAAAGCGTTATGGATAATGTTATATACAATGATATTGGCAGAAGTTATGGAATTATTTATAATGAAGGTTTTAAGAAAACAAAAAGATTTCAAACCAGATTTTAGTGCTTCTGTTACAGGTTTATTATTAGCTATGAATTTATCTTTAGCTGTAAATTGGTGGCAAATCCTCATTGGGACATTTGCAGCAATAGTATTGGGAAAACATGTATATGGTGGATTAGGTAAAAATGTATTTAATCCAGCTTTAGTGGGAAGAGTATTTATGTTAATATCCTTTCCTGTAGCTATGACAACATGGTATAAACCATTTTATTTTAAGTATGATGTTATTACAACAGCTACACCTTTAGCTATTTTAAAAGAAAAAGGTGTTTCAGCATTATCAAATTGGTCAGATTATACAATAAATCTAAAAACATTATTTATAGGAACAATACCTGGTTCTATTGGTGAAGTTAGTGCATTAGCTTTAATAATTGGATTTATATATTTAGTTATTAGAGGAAGAATAAAAATTTGGATTCCTATAACATATATTTCAACAGTATTTGTAATTGCTTCTATTTTCTACTTATCAGATCCAACAAAATATGCGTCTCCATTATTCCATATATTTGCAGGAGGTTTAATGTTAGGTGCATTATTTATGGCAACGGATATGGTAACTAGTCCTATGACAATAAAAGGACAGGTTATATTTGGGTTGGGTTTAGGCTTAATTACAATGACAATAAGACTTTTTGGAGGATATCCAGAAGGGGTATCTTTTTCAATATTAATTATGAATGCATTAGTACCTTTAATTGATATTTATGCTAAACCACGTATTTTTGGAACTACAAGAGGTGGTAAAAAGTGAAAGAATATATGAAAACAGGATTAATATTAATGATATTTATAGTGATTTCTGGTTTTATAGTCTCATTAGTATATATATCAACTAAACCAGCAATTGATAATGCTGAGTTACAGGCAAAATTAAAGGCTATTAAAAAAGTTTTGGAAAATTCAAGAGGAGAAGGGTTATTGATTTCTGAAAATATGATACCTAAAACATCAAAGGAATTAGAAAAAGCTATCTGGGATTCGAGTGAAAATGGAATTCTTTATTCTACATCAAATTCAAAGGTTTATTCTCCTGTATATAAATATACAAATAAAGAAGGTAAAGATGTATACATTTTAACGGTATCAAGCATAGGATTTGGTGGGGAAGTTATTTCTGTAGTCTCTTTTGTTAAAGATGAAAATATATATTTTAATAATTTGGAAGTAATTTCATATTCTCAGGAAACTCCAGGATTAGGTGCAAATATAGCTGAAGAAAAAGTAAAAGAAAGATTTTATCCTATTTCGTATGAAGGATTAATTAATGGTGTTAAAGTAAATAAAGATGCTGGAGTTATTTTAAGTACTCCAGAACAGATTAAAGAGGGAAAAGGAAAAGGTATTATTCAAACAAGTGATGTAATGACGGGAGCAACAATTACTCCAAGAGCTGTAGCAAATTCAATAAACGCTGGGTTTGAATACCTCAAATCCAAAGGGGTGATTCAATAATGGCTAATATAAAAAATTTAAAAGCAGGATTATTCCAACAAAATCCAATTTTTATACAAGTATTAGGTATGTGTCCGACACTCGCCACAACAACAAATTCAACAAATGCTTTAGGTATGGGGTTAGCTACGTTATCTGTTTTAATTATGTCTAATATTGTTATATCTTTGATAAAAAAATGGGTACCTAAAAATATAAGGATTCCTATTTATATAGTAGTTATAGCTTCATTTGTTACAATGGTAGATTTATTAATGCACGGATACACGTATGAACTATGGAAAACACTAGGGTTATTTATTCCATTGATAGTTGTTAATTGTATTATTCTAGGAAGGGCTGAATCTTTTGCCTCTAAAAATGGATTATTAGATTCTATATATGATGCTCTAGGTATGGGATTAGGATTTACAGGCGCTTTAGTATTATTAGGTTCTGTTAGAGAATTATTAGGAAATGGAACGATTTTTGGATTGCCGATTTGGGGAGATGCAATGAAATTATATGTTATGATTCTTCCACCAGGAGCTTTTCTTGTGTTGGGAATGTTGTTGGCTATGTTTAATTACATTGGAATATATAACAGAAATAAAGCAAAGGCTGGTGAAAAGAAATGAAGCTATTTTTTATATTTCTTTCAGCAATTTTAGTAAATAATTTTGTTTTATCAAAATTTTTAGGGATATGTCCTTTTTTAGGTGTTTCAAAAAAAATAAGTTCTGCTTCAGGTATGTCAATGGCTGTTATTTTTGTTATGGTTATATCCAGCGTTATCACATGGTTTTTAAATTTATTGTTAATAAAAATGGGATTGGAGTTTTTAACGACAATAGTATTTATCTTAGTTATAGCAACATTAGTTCAATTTATAGAATTTTATATAAAAAAAGTTTCACCAAATTTATATGAAGCATTAGGTATTTACTTACCATTGATTACTACGAATTGTGCTATTTTAGGATTAGCTTTAATTAATGTAATGAATAATTTTACATTAGTCGAAACAATCATAAATGCATTGGGTGCAGGATTTGGTTTTGCTATGGCATTAATAATTTTCTCTGCAATTAGGGAAAGAATGGACTATTATGATATTCCTGAACCATTTAAAGGAACTGCAATAGCTTTAATTACTGCTGGTTTATTATCAATGGCTTTTATGGGATTCTCAGGTCTCATAAAAATATAAGGGAGGAATACTAATGTCAATAATTATCAATGCAGTAATATTACTTGCAATACTAGGTTTTTCTGCAGGTTCGTTTTTAGCCTTTGCGGAAAAAAAATTTGAAGTTAAGGAAGACCTTAGAGTAGTTTTTGCTGAAAACTTACTACCTGGTATAAATTGTGGAGCTTGTGGATATCCAGGGTGTTCTGGATTTGCAAAAGGCTTTGTTAATGGTGATGTTAAGCCAGATGGTTGTTTGCCAGGAAAAAGGCAAGGAGTTCCTGAAAAGTTAACAAAATTATCCAAGATGTCAGATGATGAATTAAATAAAATTTGGGAAGAACTAGAAGAAAATCCTGATAAAATAAAAGAAAAATTTTAAAAAAACTAGGGAGTTAAATGCTCCCTAGTTTTTTTATTAAAATCTTTCTAAAAGTAATAATTTTTTTATCTTTAGGATTTTTTAAAATATACTCTATCCAATTTCTTAATAGATAAAAATTATTTTTTAATAAATGTTTATGTAATTTTTCTGCATTATTATCATCTGGATTATCTAAAATTTGTATATACATATCTATTATTTCCTTTAAATAAGCATTAGCTTGATTTAAAGTATATTTTTCTTCAATAAGTTTAGTTAAATAAGAATTCTTTAGATTATTAAAATCATAATTTTTTATTAAATCATTATAATCTATAGGAATATCTAATTTTATTATAACATCAGAACCAATTTGATTTAAATAAATATTACCATTTAAGTCTTTTAAATATTTCTGAATTAAGAAAATATTGAAAGATTCAATATTGCTATAGTCCAAAGCAAATGATTTATCTAAAAGTAAAATATAATCATTGAAAGTGTTATTTTTATCAATTATTTTTATTTCCAGGAAATCTTTTTCTGAAATAATGGATTTTTTATAAGAAATTTCAATATTCCCTTTATCCTTATTTTTTAATAATAGGAGTAGTAATTCATATAAAATTTTATGTAATTTTTCCTTATTAGAAAAGATAAAAGAATTGTTAATAGGTATATTTTCAATTATTCGAATATTTTTTTCATTTAAATAGTATGATAAAAAGTATAATACTTCTTTATGAAAGTAATAAATATCAAAAAATTCAAAGGTCTCTTTTTCATAAAAAGTTTTATCAATAATTTCAATATTTTCAAATTTGTTTATTATAGTATTTAATTCAGAAATATTTTTTATTATAGTATTCTTTTCTAATTCTTTAGATAAATTAACAGTTAATATATCAACTAAATTTTGAAGAGAGTTTTTAATAGAAAAAATAAAATTATTAATTAATTCTTTGTTTTTTATTTTCAGATTATCAATTATTTTTTTTTGTTCAGAAATTTTGTTATTTTTTCTTTCAATCGTTTTATGTAAATTATCAATATTTTCTTTCAGTAATAAACTTTCTTTTATATTCAAATTAGTATCAAAAGGTTCTGATTTTTGTGAATAAGAAGTCAATATTTTTATATCATTTATAATATAATTATAATGTTTTTTCATCAATAAAAAGAGTAGAAAAAATAAAATAGAATTAAAAATAATAAATAAAAAAACATTATTTAAAAAAGAATTTTTGAATTCTATGCTTGGGAAAAAATAAAATAATAAGTCATTATGTTTAAATTCATATTTATCTTGGAAAATATCAAAAGCAACATTTGGATAAAATTTATTTTTATATTTTATAGCTCCTCTTAAATAGAAAGTACTATTAATGTAATTAATATAATCATTTAAATTAAAGATATATATATAATTTTCATTATTTATATTAATAATTTTAAAATAAAAATCGTCAGAAAAATTTGTATTTTCAAAATCAGAATAAATAATATTGTTATTTTTATCAATAATAGACATTTTAAAAGGTTTAAAAATAAAATGATTATATAAGATATAATGAAAAACATTTTCATTTAAATTTTTGTCAAGATTAATTATGTAATTTTTAATTCTTGATAAATCATTTTTTTTATTATAATATATTGCACTATATCTTATTAATGAAGAAAAAAAGAAAAAAGAAAATGATATAGTCAGGAATAATATTATAAGTTGTTTATAAATTTTATTCATAAAAAACACTCCCTAATGAATATTTAATACATTCATTATTTTTATTATATCACACAATAAAAAAAACGGATCCAAAGGATCCGCTAAATGTCTATCCATCTATTTCAGGGGGGGATAGGGGGATTTTCTTTTTACAAATATAGTATACAAAAATATATGTTACTTTTCAATACGTCAATATTAATTGTGAATTTTCAAACGTAACAAAAAAGCTATTTATGTAAAATTCCTTTTTTAAGTGCAGGTATTAATAAAACAGTCATAACCCATACAATAAAAATCCCTAAAACCATGGTTAAACTGAATTGTTTAAGCAATTCACCTCTTGATAGCTGAAAGGTAATAAAAGATGATATTGTAGTCAAAAAAGATAAGGAAGTGGCTTTTAAAGTATGCCAATAATGAACCTTATCTTCATCGATTGCGTGAAAAATATGAATATATCCATCAACACCTATACCAAATATTAAGGGAAGTGAAATTACTGTTAAAAATGTTGCATGAATATCAAAAAAGTAAATAATACCAAATGTAATGAGATTAGCAAAAAGCAACCCGATGATAGAAATAAAAGTTTCTTTAAAAGATTTTCTAGATAAATAAGTTAAAATCCCAATCATGAATATTGAAAATAAAATTACATTATAAAATCTACTTTCTATAAGATACATCAATTTATATAGAGCTTTTTTATTACCTAAAAATCTATTTATATATTTGTATAGGGAATCAAAAAAATATTTCATTCCATTATTTTTGTTCAAATCAATTGATGGAGTTACATAAACTATAAAATACTCTTTATTTTCTTTATTAATTAAAATATTTTTTCTCATATTTTCTGGAATTAATTCAGTAATACCTAATATAAATTCCTTTTCATTTCTTGATTTAGTAGCTAAATCAATTATTTTTAATGTTTCGGAATATATTCCATATTTTTTAAGAACAGCAACCGCAAAAGGGTCATTAACTAACTCAGAAATTTCCTGAGTTTTAATTTTTAATTTTTCAAAATCACCTAATTGTTTTTTCAAGATATCCAAATAACTTTCAACCTTGGATACATAAGGAGATTTTTTTAATTCTTCTATAATTTTAGTTGAGTCTTCATTTATCCCAATAATAAATTGCATTTCATTAAATACAGATGTGCCAAAATGGTTTGCAATATCATTAAATACTTTAGAACTTTCAGCATTTGTAGGTGCTAATCCAGGTGGAGTATATGAAAAGTTTGAAAAATTAATTAAACCAAAAATTGAAAAATAAGCTGTAAATAATATTATAAAAGATAAGATAATTTTTCTTTTTTTAGGGATCCAAAATCCTAATTTTTGAAAGAATAAATTTATTTTATTTTCTTTATAGGTTTTAAGTATAATACTTCTAAAGGGATAAAAAGTAATAGGAGCTAAAAAAATCATGATTAATGCAAAGACAAATAGCCCCATACTACTGATTAGTGCCATTTCAGTAAAAGCAGGAAGTTTCATAAAAATTAAAGAAATAAAAACAAATATTGTAGTTAATACTCCAAAAATAATTGGGATTAGAACAGAATCATATGTAATAGCTAACGCTTCTATATAATTTTTTCTTTCTTTAAATTCAGTAATTAAACGACTAGTGATATGAATACCGTAATCTATTCCTAAACCCAAGGTTATAGCAGCAACAAAAGAAGTTAGTATATTAAGTTGTTTGAAAACAATTGCTGATAAACCTAAAGTTATTCCGACGGATATTATTAAATTTAAAAAAACTAGTATTGTAGTAGTTAAATTTCCGAAAGTTAAGTAAAAGATAATTATTATCAATAAAATAGATAAATATGTTGTAATGGAGAAATCAAAAGAAACAGTTTTATTTGCTTCATATGAATAAATATAAGCTCCAGTTAAACCCGTACGGATTTTATAATCATTATTTATAGATGAAAGTACTTCTTTTACTTTAGGAATGATTGAATTTACAAAGATTAGATTTGTGGTTGGTTCTTTAAAAGTAACTCCCATGACCATAATTTTTTTATCTGGCGATAATGTATAATATCCTAATAATGGATCAGATTCTTTTGAGTTTTCAAAACTATCATTAAGTTTATTCAATAAAGATAAAGTTGTATTTATATATTCAAAAGATTTAAAATCATAAGGATTAATATTTGAAAATGCATTAAATGTATTTTTTAAATTACTCATTAATTCATCAATTAAGCTGGAATTTGATACATTTAAAAATCCATAAGATAATAATAAAGATACATCGGTTTTTGCTAGATCTTTAAATTCAGACAAATTTTTCATTCTATTAGAAAAATCAAGAGCAAGCTTTCTATAATCAGTATTTTCATTTATATAAAAAGCTACAATCATAACTTCAGATTCAGATTGTTGTTTGGATTCATTTTTAAAAGAAATGACAGTAGGGTCATCTTTAGGAAGCAATTCTAAAAGATCAGAATTTATTTTTAAATTTCTTAAATTATAAATTATTCCAATTGAAAGTATAAAGAAAATTATTAATAGCAATTTGTAATTTTTTGTAAGAAATTCTGCAATTAATAAATATTTTTTTTTCATGCTTTCATCTCCATAACAAAATATACGTAGTAAAATCTATAATTGTTCCAAAAATCAAAGATTGGAAGTTTTTATTATTAAAGTCCTTATATCCTTTTAATAATTCAATCCAAATTATAGGTATAAAAAAATAATATTTAAAGAAAGAAAAAAATCCTATTAAAAGAATAGGAGACAAAGAAAGCATATAATAAGGATAAATGACTCTAAAATCTCTAATAGGATAAAAAAAAGCTCTTAAAACATTATTAGTAAAAATAAAAAAAATTAATATAATACTTTTTATAAAAAAAGTATGCAAAGAAATGTATTTAAATAAAGGTGAAAACCAAAAATAAAATAAAATTATAACACCAATGAAGATAGTATCATATTTGATATTTTTAATTTTATGAGGAGTGAATAAGATCTTAAAAATATTATTAAACATCAATGAATTCCTCCAGTATAAATTTTCATATCATAAGTTACATTTATCCCAAGCTCCATAAAAACATTCAATAAAGGTTTAACGCCTGCTTTACTCAAAATATTATAGTCCAATATAATTCCATTTTCTTTTTTTAATTTCTCTAAGATTTTAGTTTTAAAAGAATAAGATTTATAGTTATTGTTATCCATAACAAAATACTTTAATTTTAAAAAACTCAATTCTTCTAAAGATAGTTTGGATAGGTCAATTATAGCGATTGTAGGATAATTTACCAAAGTAAAATTTTTTGAATAAGATATATATTTGTTTAATTTAAGACCATAAAAATTTATTTCTTCATGATATTCCTTTAAAGAGGAATCAAAAGATTTTAGATTAGTTTTCAATTCTTGAAAAATTTCTGTATTGATAACAGCTAGGGATACATGATTTGTAGAATAGTCTATATTTATTTTTCCAACAAAAACACCTAAATCTTTAATAACAAAAAAAATTCTAGAAAGATTTTTGGATTCATTAAGTATAGAAATTAAATTATTTTTAATTTGTTCATGGTAATTTTGGGTAGAATATGTTGGCATTGGTTCTCTTTCAACGATTTGCGTTTCGATATTTCCAAATAAAAAATATGTTATTACACTTAATAAAAGAATGGTAATAGAGAAGACTATTACCATTCCATATATTCTCATTTATTTTCCTCCCATCTTCAAAACCTCAATAGCTTTTAATAATTGTAAATCATTTTCCAAATCAACAACAGCTTCAAAAGTTGTTGTGTTTTTTGCTTGCAATTGCTCAACATTTTTAATTTCTTTTTTAGGGTTTTCAACAACAATATCAGGATCAATACCTTTTAAATGAATATCATTTCCATTAGGAGTAAAGTAATGTCCAATGGGCAACCAGACTTCTCCACCATTTTCTAATGGAATAGGTCTTTGGACAGCTGCCTTTCCATATGTAGTTGTTCCTACAACAGTAGCAATATTATTATCTTTTAAAGCACCAGTTAAAATTTCTGATGCAGAAGCAGAAGATTTGTTTACCAATAATACAATAGGTAATTTATCTAAAAAATCAAAATGTTCATATGTTTTTGGATTAATAACTTCTTCAGAACCATCAAAGTATCTTACTGTAACAATTTTTTTATCCTTAATAAACATACTTGCTATATCTATAGCTACGTTTAAGAAACCGCCTGGATTGTTTCTTAAATCAAGAATAATCCCTTTTACATTTTCTTTTTCAATAGCTTTTAGTGCTTTTTGCATCTCAGAAGCGCTTTTTTCTGCAAAATTAGTAAGTTTTATATAGCCTATTTTATAATCTTCACTGCTAAATACTTTATATTTTGCAGTAACTGTTTCAATTTTAGCTCTTACAAGAGTAATTTTTTTTGTATCTTCCCAACCTTCTCTAAAAACTTCAATTTGTACAGTAGTACCAGGTTTTCCACGCATTTTATTTACTGCACCAATATATCCAATTTCGGAAACGGGAGAACCATCAACGCTTATTATTAAATCATCTGCTTGCAATCCCGCTTCATATGCAGGGGTACCAATCATAGGACTAATTATTCTAATTGCTTCAAGTTTTGAATCATAACTTACTAAGATTCCTAACCCTCCATATTCTCCAGATTCTTCAATTTTACTTTCTGTAACTTGCTGAGAATCTAAATACCATGCAAATGGATCATTTAATCCTTCTACCAATCCTTTTAATGTAGAATCTAATACTTTATCATAATCAACATTATCTTTTTCATAATATATATTGTTAATATAGTACAATAAGGTGTATATAGGGTTTTGGAATTTTTCAAGATAAAGTTTTTCTACATCTTTGGTATTATTTGTATTTGCCCATAATAAAACAAAAGATAAAATAATAAGTAAAATCACAATAAAGCTTTTAATTCTTTTATTCAAAAACAATCTCTCCCTTCCTATATTAAATTATTTTTTTAGTATTTAAAAGTGCTTCTACCTATAAATTCTCTTATAATAGACTTTTTTGGAATTTCTTCTAACTCTGTAATAGGTAAAAAATAATCAAGGAATTTTAATAATCTTTTTGCTTCAGAATATTCTTCATTCGAATTGTCTACTGAAAGAAGTAAAGGTTCAGCGAATATTTTTAATACCGATAATTCATAAATTAAATTTGAATTAAACATAACATCCGCTTCTTCTTGATAAGGAAAAATATTCCTTTCTTCACCTTTTCGCACATTTGGCCACATTTTTAAAGTGTTTAACGCTGAGTAACCTCTAAACTTAAAATCTCTAACAATTCTTCTAATTAGTCTAGTATCAGTTGTATTTATTCTGTTCATAGAATCTAAATTCATTTGAGTAAGAGCGCTAACATAAATTTTATATTTATATTCCTTGGAAATACTTTCTGTTAAAGTTTCATTTAAACCATGAATTCCTTCTATTATCAAAATATTATCTTTTTCAAGCTTTATTTTTTTACCGCTTTTTAAACTTTTTCCATGAACAAAATCAAATTTAGGTAATTCGATTTCTTCTCCATTTAATAATTTTGTTAAATGAGTATTGAAAAGATCGAGATCCAAGGCATATATTGATTCAAAATCATAATTTCCATTCTCATCTTTAGGGGTTCTTTCCCTATCAACAAAATAGTCATCTAAAGAAATAGGAATAGGCTTTAACCCATTAACTTTTAATTGCAAAGCCAATCTTTTTGCAGAAGTAGTTTTTCCAGAAGATGATGGGCCAGCAATTAAAACAATTTTTGTATTTTTTCTTTTTATTATTTCATCAGCAATTTGAGCGTATTTTTTTTCATGTAATGCTTCTGATACTCTAATTAACTCAACAACTTCATGTGGCCCTTTTGTTATTAATTCATTTAATTCTCCAACAGTACTAACTTCAAGAATTTTTAACCACTCTTTATATTCATTAAAAGCATAAGATAATTTTGGATAATGTTTATATTCGGGTACTTTGTCGGGCGATGAAGGTGTAGGGTGTAAAATGACAAAACCGTCATCGATATCTATTAGTTCAAATTTATTTATATATTTAGTTGATGGCGGCATATATCCATAAAAATAATTAAAATATTTATCACATATATATATATTTACTTTGTCTTTTTTTCTATATTTAAATAAGGATGATTTATCTTTAAGATCAACGTTATTAAATATAGTCATAGCTCTAAATTTATTAATAGTTTTTTTATCAAAAGGTATATCTTTTTCAACATATTCTAACATTTTTTTCTTTAAATTTTCAAGCTTTTTTTGTGAAGGTTTTCCATCTCTTAATTCACAATATAAACCATTACCAATTGTGTGATGTACATATAATTTATCTTTAGGATATAAATCTTTTAAAGCCATATATAGTAAAAATAATACACCTCTTTGATAAATTCTAAAACCATCTAATGTAGAGGTATCAATAAGTTCTATTCTACCAGAATCTTCGATATATTTGTTTAATTCCCTAATGTTATTATTATGTTTTATAGCTAAAATAGGTAATGGATGATCTTTTTGAATATCTATTACAATATCAATATATCTTTTGCCTTTTTCCACGTGAAACCTTTTATCATTAAATTTTATCTCATATCTCAAAGTAATACCTCCCAATTATTTAAATTTTTGTAATAATCTTATTCGATTTCAGAAACAAAAGGGTATTGACAAATGTTGAATTTATGATATAATAGTTACTGTGATTGGGGCGTGGCCAAGCGGTAAGGCGGCGGATTTTGGCTCCGTTATTCGGTGGTTCGAATCCATCCGCCCCAGCCAAAGCCGGTGGAAGCCGGCTTTTTTGTTATTTAGTGGAAATTAGCTAATGTAATTATATCATAAAATTATATTTTTGAAATACTTTTATTTATATTTACACTCGTTAACTAATAACGCCCTCATATTATTATGAGGGCATTAGAATTATTTCTGATATAATACATAAGCAGATAAAGACTCTAAAGTGATTTCATTTTCTACTGTTTCAATTGTTTTTATTCCGGCTGATTTATCATTAACTACTACATTCCATTTTCCTTCGGGTAAATTAAAATTAACTTTTGAAGAATTTGCGTTATAAATTACAATAATATTTTTCCACGTATCGTTGTTTGCGTTATTTTTAATCATAAATGCAACCATTCTTTTTTTAGGTGTTTTCAAAAACTCCAGATGTTTTTTAATTGTATAAGAGTCTGTCATTCTAAAAGCTGGATGTTCTTTTCTTAAAGTAATTAAGCCTTTATAGTATTCAAAAATATCGTAGTATTGTTCTTTTCTTGACCAATCAAAAATATTTGGTAATTCTATATTATATGGATTGTCATTTCCCATTTTTGTTCTTGCGAAATCAACGCCGCCATGTAAAAAAGATATTCCTTGTGAGGTTAAAATAATAGCGTTTGAAAATTTTTGAGCCTTTTTTAATTTAATTTCTATGTTTTTAGGAATATTATCAGGGGTATAACCTAAAGCCAATGCATTTTTATCCCATAAAGTATGATTATCATGATTAGAAACATAATTTATTGTTTCTTCTGGATCATTTGCCCATAATCGTATTTTCGAATCATAGTCGATAGAACCAACAACACCTCTTTTTATTTTTAATTCTTTTCCTAAAGAACCCAAACCAAAACCTTTTATTTTTGCATTAAAAACACTTCCTCTAATTGCATTTCTAAAATCATCGTTAAACATTGCTATATGCATGTTTTTTTGATCACCTTTACCAAATAATAAATTTCCTCCTCCAGTCCATGGCTCGCCGTATAATAATATTGATGGGTCTATACTATGAAGTTCTTTGCTAATTAATTCCATAGTTTTTTTATCTATTAATCCCATAAGATCGAATCTGAAACCATCAATATGATACTCATTTACCCAATACTTCACAGAATCAAGAATAAATTTTCTTACCATAGGTCTTTCTGTAGCAATTTCATTACCCACACCTGAACCATTTGTATAATGTCCCGTATCATCTGTTCTGTAATAATAGTAAGGTACTGTTTGATCAAAAGCTGAACCTTCTCCTACAACAGCAGTGTGATTATACACAACATCAAGAATTACTCTAATTCCATTTTCGTGGAATTTTTTAACCATTTGTTTAACTTCCGTTATTCTTGAATTTGGATCAAAAGGATTAATGGAATAAAATCCATCGGGAACATTATATAATTTTGGATCATATCCCCATCCGTATTGATCTTTAAATTTTGTTTCATCAATAAAATAAATATCTTGTATAGGCATAATATGGACATGCGTAATTCCTAATTCCTTTAAATGAGATAAACCTGTTTTTATTCCATTAGGAGTTGAAGTGTTTTCTTGAACTAATCCCAAATATTTTCCTCTATATTTTTCATCAACGCCAGAATTTTTATTTATTGTAAAATCCTTTACATGAATTTCATAAATAATCGCATCCTCAGGATTTATAAATGGAGGTTTTATATCCTCGTTCCAACTTTTGGGATTGGTATCTTTTAAATCTACAACAGCTGATTTTTCTGAATTTACAGAAACAGCTATTGAATATGGATCAACTGTTTCTCTATATTTACCATATGAAAAAAATCTATATTTATAAAAAATACCTTTTAAATCTCCATCTACTTTAACGCTCCATACACCATTTGATTCCTTGTTCATTTTATAAATTTTATTTGGTTTTTTATTCTTATAATCATAATACAATAAAAGTTCAGCACTTTTTGCCACTGGGGACCATACTTTAAAAATAGTATATTTTTTTGAATAAGTTATTCCTAGATCATTTCCATCATAATAAAAATTATTTAATATATTTCTCATAATAACAGTATTTTCAACATAACCTAAAATACTTACTTTTACTGTTTTATATACGTCTTTAAAAGGAGAGTTAAGAATAACTTTGATTTTTGATGTTTTTGAAATATCGGTAGGATCCAATTTTTCCACATTTTTTACAATTAACTCTTTGTTATCAGCAAAAACATGTACCTTTCCCTTCCAATCTTTTATATCGAAAGGAGTAGTTAAATTTATTTTCAGTTCTGTAGGAGAATCCATAATAGCACTTAAAATTCTAGGGCTAATATCTATATTATTAGGGTTAACATAATGTTCTTCTACACTAGAAATGATCCATATTTCGGCAACACCATTCTCAGGGATTTTAACAAATCTATCTTTTGCTACATCCTTTGCTTGCCATTCATTTAGTCTTACAATATATCCTAATTCTGTATATTTTTCATCAAAAGAGATTATGCTGTATACTCCAAAATTATCTTTTCCTGTAAATTGATAGGCATGTCCTTCTAAAGATTGAGGTTTGTGAGGCCAAACCCATAAATTCCATCCAGTATAATTTCCATCAAAACGATGATAATGTATAATTAAAACAGTTTTTCCGCCAAAATCCTTTGCAGTTTTTCCTGTACTGTAATTAGGAAAAGCTGCCAAAATAAATGTGTAAATCGTCAAAATTAAAAAAAGTAATATCTTTTTTTTATTCATAATAACCCCTCCATTTAAAAGTTTTTATAAATTTTGAAATATAATATATGTAGTAATAAGTTTGGCTGAAATCACTTTATATATTTTCATTATACCAATTCAATAAATAAAAATAATTGTAAAAAATAGTTATCATAGTTTAATTTTAATAAATATGTTTAATAAAATACAATTATTTAAAAAAATCATTAATATACAATAGAAATAATTTGGTATAATAGCTCAAAAAAGTTTTTATAAATTTATCTAAATGAATTCAACTTTTAATATATTATCTTAAGGTTATGGTATAATTATTTTGAATGGAGGAATAAATTTGAAATTAACAAAAACATTAAAATTATCCATAATTGAGGCTATGTTTTTTAATGCTTTTTTTGTAGCGACACAAACTTTTATAATAATATCAATTGCATTGTATTTTAATGCAACTCCTTTTCAAATCTCTATAATTTCTTCATTCCCAGTTTTTGCTCAAATGTTTCAAGTTTTTACTCCGCTTTGGTATAAATTTTTTGGAGATAGGAAAAAAAGTTTGATGTTTGTTTCTATAATTGGGAGAGGTTCTTTGATTTTATTGCCAATTGTGGTTTTTTTGGATTTAAAAAAATCATGGATATTTGTTTCTATAATGATTATTTACTCATTATTTGGAACATTTATAAGTAATATTTGGACTACTGCGATGAGGGAATTAGTTCCATTTGAAAAAAGAGGGAAATATTTTGGAATAAGAAATGTTTTTGCATCTGCTGTAGGCATTTTAGCAACTTATTTATATGCGCAATTTTTGGACTATGCGGATCAAAAAACAGGTATTTTATTGGTAACAATATTGGTTGCATTTTTTTCGACAATAACAATTATTTTATTCTTTTTTCATAAAATCCCAGAAATTAATGATAAAGTACCAAAGATAGATTTTAGGAAACCATTTCGAGATAAGAAATTTCAAACATTTTTAATTTTTGTGGTTATTTGGACATTTGCAATAGAATTGACAAGGCCATATTTTTCGTATTTGCAATTAGCAATCTTGGGCGTAAATACAAAATTTTTAGGTAATATAAGTGTTGTTTCAGGGATAATTACGCTTATTCTTTATCCATTTTATGGGAAATTAAGTGATAAATATGGTAATAAAAATATATTGATGATAGGGATTTCGTTAGCTACAATAGCTCCTCTGTTATATTTTGTAATAACAGATTATAATTATAAAAGTTTAATTTTGTTTGATGGAATATTTTCTGCCTTTGCTTGGGCAGCAATAAATTTAACCTTTTTTAATTTATTGTTGGAAACAATTTCGGAACCTGCGGAAAGTTATATAGGAGCATATGCATTTATTTCTGGAATTACTGCAATTATAGCTTCAAATATAGGTGGATTTTTAGGTAATTTCTTAAAAGACAAGACGATATATATATTAGGGGATAAATATCATGGAATTCAATTATTGATATTATCTGGTTTTTTATTTAGGATATATGCATTATTACATTTAACTAGTGTGGAAGCATATGAGAAACCTATCAGATATAAAAGTTGGTTATTATCAAATCCTTCATTGTTCAAAAGAAGAGAAGTACAATTACCGATGTATTTGAAAATTTTAAAACCGAAAAGGCGAAAATTGGAGGCTAGGAATGGGAATAGAGATTGAAAGAAAATACACTCTGGATGAAGTTGAAGCAGAAAAATTAAAAAATAAAAGTATAAAAAAAATAGGTATAATACAATGGTATTTAAAGTCATCTGAAAATGAGATTGAAAGAGTAAGATTGCAGTTAATGAAAAAAAATAATGAAATAATAAAAAAATGGAATTATGCATATAAGGCCAATACAGATATCCCCCATGAAAAAATAGAAAAAGAAAAGGAATATATACCGAATAATATAAATGAATTATATGAAAAAAAAGTAGTGATAAAAATAAGATATATAATAAAAAATAATCCTGAAATAGTTTTAGATGAATTTATTGAAATATTTGGTTTAAAATACAACATTCCTGAAAAATACTTATTAGAAATAGAAATGAAAGAGATAAAAAAATATTATAAAGAAAATTTTGATGAAATATTGGAAAAAGAAAAAATAAAAATATTAAAAGATGTTACCGAAGATTATAGATATTATAATAACAATATAGCGAATAAACTAGAAAATTATAAAAATTTAAAAGAGTTAATTGAGGTGTTAAAGTGGAGGATATAATTGAAAAAGCTTGGATAGAATTGGGCAAAGAGAGTATATTCTATAACTATTTAAAAATGTATTTTGATAATATTCCTTCAGAAAATACAAGAGCAATTAAATTATCCATATCTAAGTCTGGGAGATTTAAATTACTATATAATCCTAGAAGATTAAAAGCTAAAGGAATAATATTTGCCAAGTCAATATTAAAGCATGAAATATTTCATATAATACATGGACATATTTTTATCAAAGCTAAAAATAAAACAGATAGACAAATTTGGAATTTAGCAATGGATGCAGCAGTAAATCAACAAATAAAAGAACTAGATGCTTTTTCTGTACCGCTTGATATATTACTTGATGAGGGATGTGGAACAGATAATGAGAATTTTTCTGTAGGGCCACCTATGAACTATATAAATAGAACAGTAGAAGAATATTACAAATGGATTATTGAATATTATGAAAAATCAAATAAAGCAGATCTTGAGCTAATTGAAGAAAATAGAATTGATTCACATGAAGATTTTGGAAATTTTGAAATAATAGAAGAAATAGTAACAGATCTTGTTAGTGAGGTTATTAGCGAAGCATATGAAAAATCCAGAGGAGATATCCCCTCTGGATTGGAAGTTCCGATTTCTTTAACAATAAATAAATCAAAGAAGAATTGGAAAGATTTGATTAGGCGTTTTTTTGGTAATTCTATAGTTATTGAAAAATATAGAACACCATTAAGACCCAATAGGAGATATGAAAATCAACCTGGATGGAGAAGTTTATTTGGACCAGAAATTGCAATAATCATTGACACAAGTGGCTCTATTATTGAAGATGAATATTCAGCTTTTTTTTCAGAAATAGAAAAAATAGCAAAAATATATGATTCGAGAATATATATTGTACAGATTGATAACAGTATTCAGAATATCTTGAGATATGGAAAAGGTGATTGGAAAAACATTGAAATAAAAGGAAAAGGGGATACAGATTTAGAGCCAGCTATAGAGTATCTAGAAGAAAATATAAGACCAGAAGGAATAATAATTTTTACTGATGGTTTTGTAGATGTTCCTATTATAAAAAGAAGAGCATTATTTGTTCTAAGTAAAAATTATAATAAAGAATTCAAGAAAAATGTAGAAGAGATATATGGAAATAAAGCAATCATTATTTTATAATTTTAATAAACGCCCAAAACAGTGTATTATATCGTAACAAAATAATAAAGCTATTTTTGTATTAAAAGAGTAAAATCCTTATAAAAGGTATATAATTAAGAAGGATATAATTCTGTAAATAGCTAATAAAAAAGATTATTGAAAATAATTAAAAAAATATAATTAAAGGAATGAAAAAAAAATCTTTTAACATTTTCGTAACTTCACAAAATCATCACAACATTTTAATTGAAAATTAAAAAGACCTGCGGTAAAATACACTTGGTATTTTTTAAAATATTGAAAGGAGGAATAGAAAATACTATGCCAACTATAAATCAGCTTGTAAGATATGGAAGAAAACAAATCAAGAAAAAATCAAAATCACCAGCGTTACAAAGTAATCCTCAAAAAAGAGGAGTTTGTGTGAGGGTTTCTACAATGACTCCTAAAAAGCCTAATTCAGCTTTGAGAAAAATTGCAAGGGTTAGACTTTCAAATGGAATTGAAGTTACAGCATATATTCCAGGTGAAGGACATAACTTGCAAGAACACTCAAATGTAATGATAAGAGGTGGAAGGGTAAAAGACTTACCAGGTGTTAGATATAAAATAATTAGAGGAACATTAGATACAGCTGGTGTTGAAGGAAGAAAACAAAGCAGAAGTAAATACGGAACAAAAAGACCTAAGAAGTAAGGAGGTAAGTAAATGAGAAGAAGAAGAGCGCCAAAAAGACCAGTTACTCCTGATCCAATATATAATGATGTTTTAGTTTCTAAATTGGTAGTTAGAATTATGAAAGATGGTAAAAAAACTGTTGCACAATCAATAGTATACGGTGCATTTGATATAATAAAAGAAAAATTAGAAAAAGATCCTTTAGAAGTTTATCATCAAGCAGTGGAAAATGTAAGACCATTAATCGAAGTAAGACCAAGAAGGGTTGGAGGAGCTACTTATCAAGTTCCATTTGAAGTTCCTGAAGATAGAGCAATTTCATTAGCTTTAAGATGGATTGTTAAGGCTGCTAGAGATAAATCAGGAAGACCAATGAGAGAAAAATTAGCTCAAGAATTGATTGATGCATATAATGGAGTAGGTACAGCAGTTAAGAAGAGAGATGATGTTCATAAAATGGCTGAAGCTAATAAAGCCTTTGCACATTATCGCTGGTAATATTTGAGGAGGGATTATTTTGAAAGAGCGGTTATATGCCTTAAATAAAACAAGAAATATAGGAATAATTGCACATATAGATGCAGGAAAAACAACAACAACTGAAAGAATCTTGTTTTATACAGGTAAAAAACATAAGTTGGGTTCCGTTGATGATGGAACGGCAACAATGGACTGGATGGAACAAGAAAAAGAAAGAGGTATTACAATAACTTCTGCGGCAACAACATGTTTCTGGAAAGATCACAGGATTAACATCATTGATACACCCGGACACGTGGATTTCACTGTAGAAGTTGAGAGGGCTTTAAGGGTATTAGATGGAGCAGTAGCTGTATTTGATGCTCAAGTTGGTGTTGAACCACAATCAGAAACAGTTTGGCGACAAGCTGATAGATATAATGTTCCAAGAATTGCTTATATGAACAAAATGGATAAACTTGGAGCAGATTTTTATAATGCTGTTCAAACAATGGTAGATAAATTAGGAACTAATCCATTACCTTTGCAAATTCCAATAGGAGCTGAAGCTGATTTTGAAGGTGTTGTAGATTTAGTTAAAATGAAAGCAATTTATTGGGTTAGCGAAGATGGAGCAAAATATGAATATAGAGATATACCAGAAGATTTAGTAGAAAAAGCAGATCAATATAGAGAAGATTTAATTACAGCTATTTCTGAATATGACGAGGAAATAATGGAATTATTTTTTGAAGGTGAAGAAATACCTGAAGATAAAATAAAAGCAGCAATTAGAAAAGGTACAATTGAAGGTGCATTTATTCCAGTTGTATGTGGAACATCTTTTAAAAACAAAGGTGTTCAACCAGTATTAGATGCAATTGTTGATTATTTACCTTCACCATTAGATTTGCCACCAGTTAAAGCATATGATGAAAGAAGTGGAGAATTCGTAAAAGAATTACATCCTGATGAAAATGGACCATTCGTAGCATTGGCTTTCAAAATTATGGTAGATCCATTTGTAGGTAAATTAACATTTGCTAGAGTTTATTCTGGTAAATTACAAAAAGGAAGTTATGTAAAGAATAGTTCAAAAGGCAAAAAGGAAAGAGTTTCAAGGTTGTTATTCATGCACTCTGATCAAAGAGAAGAAGTAGATTATATCAGAGCAGGGGATATAGTTGCTATTGTTGGTTTAAAAAATACAACAACAGGAGATACATTAACAGATGAAAATGAAGAAATAGTATTAGAAAAATTAGAATTTCCAGAACCAGTTATTTCTTTATCAATTGAACCTGAAACTAAAAATGATGAAGCTAAGTTATCAAAAGCATTACAAGCATTAATTGAAGAAGATCCAAGTTTAAATGTAAAACTTGATCATGAAACAGGAGAAACAATTCTTTCTGGTATGGGAGAATTGCATTTAGAAATTATTGTAGATAGGTTAAAGAGAGAGTTTAAAGTCGGGGTAAAGGTTGGACAACCACAAGTTGCTTATAGAGAAACAATAAAAGGAACTGCTGATGTAGAAACAAAATACATTAGGCAATCTGGTGGTAGAGGTCAATACGGTCATGTTAAAGTTAAAATTGAACCTATTGAAAATACAAAAGTATTAGAATTTGAAGATAAAATTGTTGGAGGTATAATTCCTAAAGAATATATCCCTGCAGTAGAAGCTGGTATTAGAGAAGCAATGCAATCAGGAATTTTAGCAGGATATCCAATGGTTGGTATAAAAGCAACATTATATGATGGTTCATATCACGAAGTTGACTCTTCTGAAATGGCCTTTAAAATTGCTGGTTCTATGGCATTAAAAGATGCAGCTAAAAAAGCAAATCCAGTTTTATTAGAACCTATAATGAAAGTTGATATAACAACTCCAGAAGAATACATGGGTGATATTATAGCAGATTTAAATTCTAGAAGAGGAAGAATTGAAGGATTTGAAAATGTAGGAAACACAAATACAAGATTAATTCATTCTTTAGTTCCATTATCAGAATTGTTTGGTTACGCTACTGTATTGAGATCATTATCTCAAGGTAGAGCTACACAATCAATTCAATTCTCACACTATGAAGAAGTACCTTCTTCAGTTGCAGAGAAAATAATGAATAAATAATTATCACAAAAGATAGAGGAGGGAACAAAATGGCAAAAGAAAAGTTCGTCAGAAGTAAACCACATATGAACATTGGTACTATCGGACATATTGACCACGGTAAAACAACATTAACAGCTGCTATTACAAAATCATTAGCTATGAAAGGATATGCAGATTTTACACCATTTGATCAAATTGATAAAGCTCCAGAAGAAAAAGCTAGAGGTATTACAATTAACGTATCACACGTTGAATACGAAACAGATAACAGACACTATGCACATATTGACTGTCCAGGTCACGCTGATTATATTAAAAACATGATTACAGGTGCTGCTCAAATGGATGGTGCAATCTTAGTTGTTGCAGCTACAGACGGTGTTATGCCACAAACAAGAGAGCATGTATTATTATCAAGACAAGTTAATGTTCCTGCTATAGTTGTATTCATTAACAAAACAGATATGGTTGACGATGAAGAAATTATTGAATTAGTTGAAATGGAAGTAAGAGAATTATTAAATCAATACGAATTCCCTGGAGATGAAGTTCCAGTAATTAAAGGTTCTGCATTAAAAGCATTAGAGGCAGATTCTCAAGATGATCCATGGGTACAAAAAATTTATGAATTAATGGATGCTGTAGATAGCTACTTCCCAGAACCACAAAGACCAGTAGATCAACCATTCTTAATGCCAATTGAAGATGTATTCTCAATCACAGGTAGAGGTACAGTTGTTACAGGAAGAATCGAAAGAGGAGCTATTCACCCAGGTGATGAAGTAGAAATTGTTGGTATGACAGATGAAGTTAGAAAAACAGTTGTTACAGGTGTTGAAATGTTCAGAAAATTATTAGATGAAGGTATTGCTGGTGATAATGTAGGATGTCTATTAAGAGGTATTGGAAAAGATGAAGTATGGAGAGGTCAAGTTTTAGCAAAACCAGGAACAATTACACCACATAAAAAATTCAAAGCACAAATCTATGTATTAAAGAAAGAAGAAGGAGGAAGACATACTCCATTCAAAAAAGGTTACAGACCTCAATTCTATATCAAAGTTGCTGATGTTACAGGTACATTAATAGAATTTGAAGGTGGAGCAGAAATGGTAATGCCAGGTGACCATATCACTGCAACAGTAGAATTAATTTACCCAGTTGCTTTAGAAAAGAATATGAGATTTGCTGTTCGTGAAGGCGGAAGAACAGTTGGTGCTGGTGTTGTTACAGAAATAATAGAATAATAAAATCTTTTTGCAAACTAATTGCTATAAAATATAAAATCGGGGAGCTTCCACGCTCCCTTTGCTAAATGCTTAAAGGAGGGTTTATATGGCAAAAAAATTGATCAAGATAAGATTAAAATCTTATGATCATAGATTATTAGATGAATCTGCTCAAAAAATAATTGAAGCTGTAAAGCAAAGTAATGCAAAGGTTTCAGGACCTATTCCATTACCAACAGAAAAAACAATATATACAGTAATTAGATCTCCACATAAATACAATTATTCAAGAGAACAATTTGAAAAAAGAGTACACAAAAGAGTTATTTATATTTATGATGCAACTCAAGAAACAGTAACACAATTATTAAAGATACAATTACCATCAGGTGTATCAGTAGATATGAAAGCTTAATTTTGATCGGGCTCTGGAGGTGAATTAGCATGAAAGGTATTTTAGGAAGAAAAGTAGGTATGACAAGAATTTATAAAGATGGTAAAGCCATCCCGGTCACAGTTGTTAAAGCTGGACCATGTGTTGTAGTACAAAAGAAAACAGAGGAAAAAGATGGTTATACAGCTATTCAAGTTGGTTTTGAAGAATTAAAAGAAAATAAAGTAAATAAACCAAAACTTGGAATATTTAAAAAAGCTGGAGTTAAACCAATGAGAATCTTAAAAGAATTTAAAGTTGAAGATGTGGATTCTTATGAAATTGGTCAAGTTATTGATGTAACGCTTTTTGAAGAAGGAGAAAAAGTAGATGTAACAGGTTGGTCTAAAGGTAGAGGTTACACAGGTGCTATGAAAAGATGGAATTTTGGTGGTGGAAGAAAAACTCATGGTTCAAAATTCCATAGAGCATTAGGTTCAACAGGTAATCATACAGAACCAGCAAAAGTTTTTAAAGGTAAAAAAATGTTTGGTCACTACGGTAATGAAAAAGTTACAGTATTAAACTCAGAAGTCATAAAAATAGACAAAGAAAATAACCTATTAGCAATTAAAGGTGGAGTTCCAGGTGCGAGGGGTGGATTGTTAATTATTAGAGAAGCAATCAAAAAGTAAGCCCCGAAAATGAAGAATGAGGAGGTAAAAGAAGATGGCTCAATTAGACCTTTACTCAGTTAAAGGTGAAAAAGTTGGAACGATAGAAGTAAAAGATTCTATTTTTTCTATTGAACCAAATATGGATGTTTTATACAGATACGTTGACATGCAATTAACAAACAGAAGAAGAGGAACTGCCTCTACAAAAACAAGAGCAGAAGTAAGAGGTGGAGGAAGAAAACCATGGGCACAAAAACACACAGGTAGAGCAAGAGCAGGTTCAACTAGATCACCATTATGGAGACATGGTGGAGTTACATTTGGGCCAAAACCAAGAGATTGGTCAAAAAAATTAACAAAGAAAATGAAAAGGTTAGCATTAAAATCAGCATTAAGTGTAAGAGTAAAAGAGAACAATTTAATTGTTGTTGATGATTTAACATTTGAAAAACCAAGAACAAAATCAATGAAAGAAATATTAAAGAATTTTGGATTTGAAAATACAAAAACTTTAATAGTTTTACCTTGGAAAAAAGATGAATACATAAATGTAAAATTATCAGCTAAAAATATTCCTGGTGTAAAAGTAATTATTGCTGATAACCCAAATCAAGGTAAAGATAACAAGAAAGTAAATATTGATGGTTTAAATGTTTTTGATTTGATAAATAATGAAAAAGTTGTACTTACAAAAGACACAGTAGCTAAAATTGAGGAGGTGCTCGGCTAATGAATAAAAAAGAATTTAATTACGATATAGTTATAAGGCCGATCCTCACAGAAAAAACATATATGTTGATGGGTGAAAACAAATATACTTTTGAAGTAGCAAAGGATGCAACAAAACCAGAAATAAAGAAAGCTGTTGAGGATATATTTAATGTAAAAGTAGAAAAAGTTTATGTAATGAATGTAAAACCAAAACCAAAGAGATTAGGAAGATTTGAAGGAAAAACAAGAGCTTGGAAAAAAGCTATTGTAAAATTAGCTGAAGGATACGTTATAAAAGAGCTTCAAGGTAATTTATAAGGAGAGGTGAGTAAGAATGGGTCTCAAAAAATTTAAACCAACAACTCCTTCAAGGAGATTTATGATAATCACTGATTTTTCAGAAATTACAAAGTCCGCCCCAGAAAAATCTTTAATACAACCTCTCAAAAAAACAGGTGGTAGAAACTCATATGGTAGAGTTACTATGAGACATAGAGGTGGTGGACATAAAAGAAGATACAGAGTTATAGATTTTAAAAGAGAAAAATATGGAATTCCTGCAAAAGTTGTATCTATTGAATATGATCCAAATAGAAGCGCTAGAATTGCCTTATTAGTATATGCAGATGGTGAAAAAAGATATATATTAGCACCAAAAGGTATCAAAGTTGGAGAAGAATTAGTATCAGGACCAAATGCAGAAATTAAACCAGGTAATGCTTTGCCTTTAGAAAATATTCCTGTAGGTACAATTGTTCATAACATAGAATTTGAACCGGGAAAAGGTGCTAAAATTGCTAGATCAGCAGGTACATATGCACAATTAATGGCAAAAGAAGGAAATTATGCATTATTAAGAATGCCATCAAGTGAATTAAGAAGAGTTCATGTAAGATGTATGGCTACAATAGGTATGGTTGGAAATGAAGATCATATAAATGAAGTATTCGGTAAAGCAGGTAGAACAAGATGGTTAGGAAAGAAACCTCATGTTAGAGGTATGGCCATGAACCCAGTTGATCATCCAATGGGTGGTGGTGAAGGAGCAAGTAAAGGTCATATTCCTAGAAGTCCTTGGGGAACACCTGCTAAAGGATATAAAACAAGACGTGGTAAAAGAAAATCCGATAAATTTATAGTAAGAAGAAGAAAAAAGTAACCTAGGGGGTGCTGTTAGTGAGTAGATCATTGAAAAAAGGGCCTTATGTACACCCAAGTCTGTTGAAAAAGGTAAGAGAGTTAAATGAAAAAGGCGAAAAGAAAGTAATCAAAACATGGAGCAGAGCATCAATGATTTTGCCTGAAATGATTGGACATACAATTGCTGTACATAATGGTATGAAACATATACCTGTTTATATAACAGAGCATATGATTGGACATAGATTAGGTGAGTTTGCGCCAACAAGAAGATTTGGCGGTCATGCTGACAAAAAGGCTAAAAAAGGCAAGGTGAAATGAGGAGGGACGTAACCATGGCTGTATCAAGAGTTCAAGATGGTAAAAGATTGAAAAGATCTGTTTTTCATAAAATAAGAAAAGAAGCTGAAGCAGCACAGCCAAAAATAGAAGCAAAAGCTACAGCAAAATACTTAAGAATTTCCCCTAAAAAAGCAAGATCAGTTATAAATGCTATTAGAGGGAAAAATGTAGATGAAGCATTACAAATATTAATGTTTAGCCCTAAAAAAGCTGCAAGATTGACATATAAAGTATTAGTATCTGCGATTTCAAATGCTGAAAATAATTTTGGATTAGCTGCAGATAATTTATATGTTGCAGAAGTTTATGTTAATGATGGTCCAAGAATGAAAAGATTATGGCCAAGAGGAAGAGGTAGAGCAGATATTTTACAAAAAAGAATGGCACATATTACTGTTGTAGTTAGAGACAGAGAAAAAGAAAAAGAGTTAAAATCTCAGAAGTGAGGTGGAATGTCCGTGGGTCAAAAAGTACATCCATATGGATTTAGGTTAGGAATATCAAAACCATGGAAAGCTAATTGGTTTAGTGAAGAAAATTATGCAGAATTCTTAAAAGAGGATTTAAAAATAAGAGATTATATTAAAAATAAATATTATGAAGCAGGTGTTGGTGATATATTAATTGAAAGACCATCCTCAACACAAATAAATATCACAATAAAAGCTGTAAGAGTAGGTATTATAATAGGAAGAAAAGGTGTTGAAATTCAAGGTTTAAAAAAAGAAATAGAAAAAATGGTTAATGATAGAAATGTAAGAATTAATATAGAAGAAATTAGAAACCCTCAAGTAAATGCTTTGTTAATTGCTGAAAATATTTCAGCACAAATTTTAAAAAGAGCTTCTTATAAAAGAGCTATGAAAAGAGCTATATCAGCTGCTTTAAAGAAAGGTGCAAAAGGAATAAAAATCATGGTTTCAGGAAGACTTAACGGTGCTGAAATTGCAAGAACTGAATGGTATATGGAAGGAAGATTACCTTTACAAACCTTAAGATCAGATATCGATTATGGGACAGCAGAAGCACAAACATTGTCAGGAACAATCGGAATAAAAGTATGGGTTTATAAAGGCGACACTCAGTTATGAACTAAAGGAGGGCGTGATGTAAAATGTTAATGCCAAAAAGATATAAATATAGAAAAATACAAAGAGGTAAAATGAAAGGTAATGCCAAAGGAGGAACATTGGTTGACTTTGGCGAATGGGGATTGAAAGCCCTTGAACCAGCTTTAATCACTTCACAACAAATTGAAGCATGTAGATTAGCTATGGTTAGAACATTAAAAAGAAATGGAAAAATATGGATAAAAATATTCCCAGATAAACCAATAACTTCAAAAGGAATCGGAACAAGAATGGGTAAAGGTAAAGGTGATGTTGAAGGTTGGACAGCAGTTGTAAAACCAGGAAAGGTTTTGTTTGAAATTGCTGGAACAACTGATGAATTAGCAAAAGAAGCATTACTATACGCAGCAACTAAATTACCTATTAAAACAAAAATAGTACCCAGGTACCACATAAGGGGGGAAGCAAAATGAAGAAACAAGTAGCAGAATTAATCAACTTAACAGACGAAGAATTAAAAACAAAATTAGAAGAATCTAAAAAGAAATTATTTGAAATGAGATTTCAACATGAATTAGGACAAATAAAAAATACTGCTTCCATAAAGATGGTTAGAAGAGACATAGCAAGAATAAAAACAATTCTCAGACAAAGGGAATTGGGTATAAGGAGGTAATGAGTAATGCCTAAAAAAACATTAATAGGCGAAGTTGTTAGCGACAAAATGGACAAAACAATTGTTGTTAAAGTAGAAAGAAAAATAAAGCATCCAATATATAAAAAATTCGTTAAAAAATCAAAGAAATTTCATGCACACGATGAAAAAAATGAATGTGGAATTGGTGATATAGTTGAAATAGAGGAAACAAGACCATATTCAAAAACAAAAACATGGAGAGTTACTAGAATAGTTGAAAAGAATATTTTTGCGGAAAAAAATAATGAAACACCCGAAACAGTGGAAGAAGTTGGGGGTGACGCATAATGATCCAAGCCGAAAGTTATTTAAGAGCAGCAGATAATTCTGGAGCAAAAGTTTTAAGAGTAATAAGGGTTTTAGGTGGTTTTCACAAATCAGTAGGTACTATTGGAGACGTAGTTGTATGTTCAGTAAGAGAAGCAATACCTCATACAGATATTAAAAAAGGACAAGTTGTAAAAGCTGTTGTTGTTAGAACAAAAAAAGAAATAAGAAGGAAAGATGGTTCTCACATTAGATTTGATGAAAATGCAGCTGTTTTAATTGATAAAAATAATATGCCTGTTGGTACTCGTGTATTTGGTCCAATTGCTAGAGAAGTAAGAGAAGCAGGTTATACAAAAATAGCATCTCTTGCACAAGAAGTATGGTGAGGTGAGAGCATGAAAATAAAAAAAGGTGATTTAGTAAGAGTAATATCTGGAAAAGATAAAGGTAAAGAAGGAAAAATTTTAAAGGTAATTCCTAAATTAAATAAAATTATTGTTGAAAATGTTAATGTAGTAAAAAAACATCAAAGACCAACACAACAATTAAGAGAAGGTGGGATTATAGATCAACCTTCACCTATTCATGTAAGTAAAGTTATGGTAATTTGTCCAAGTTGTGGCAAACCAACAAGGGTTGGATACAGATTCTTAGAAGAAGGTAAAAAAGTAAGAGTTTGTAGAAAATGTAATGAAATCATAGATAAAGTTTAATGAGGGAGGAATAGATTATGAGATATGAATACATTCCGTTAAAAGAAGAATATGAAAAAGAAGTAGTTCCAGCCCTCATGAAAGAATTTGGATATAAAAATGTTCATGAAGTTCCAAAAATAGTTAAAATAGTAGTTAACATGGGAATTGGCGAGGGCTCAAGGAATGCCGACACTGTTGAAAAACATGCTCAAGAATTATCATTAATTACAGGTCAAAAGGCTGTAGTTACAAGAGCAAAAAAAAGTGTTGCTAACTTCAAATTAAGAGAAGGAATGCCTATTGGCGCAAAGGTAACATTAAGAAATGTTAAAATGTATAATTTCTTGTTTAAATTAATAAACATAATCTTTCCAAAATTAAGAGACTTTAGAGGTATGAATCCTAATAGTTTTGATGGAAGAGGAAATTATACATTCGGTTTAACAGAACAATTAGTATTTCCAGAATTAAAACCTGATCAAGTAAAAAGAGTGCAAGGTATGGATATTACTATTGTAACCACTGCAAAAACTGATGAGGAAGCAAGAAAACTCCTTCAATTAATGGGCTTCCCTTTCAAGAGAGATTAAGGAGGAGGTAAATAATGGCAAAAAAATCAATGGTTGCTAGGTGGAGAAAACCAAAAAAATATAAAACAAGAGAATATTCAAGATGTATAGTTTGTGGAAGACCAAGAGCTGTATATAGAGAATTCGGTTTATGTAGAGTTTGTTTCAGGAAATTAGCCTTGGAAGGAAAATTACCAGGCGTTAAAAAGGCAAGTTGGTAAGGAGGGAATCTTAATGTGGAGTGATCCCGTAGCAGATATGCTTACAAGAATAAGAAATGCGAATCTTGTTATGAAAGAAAGTGTAGAAATACCTGCATCAAATTTAAAAAGAAATATAGCTGAAATATTAAAAAGAGAAGGTTATATTGCTGATTATAAATTTATTGAAGATGGGAAGCAAGGAATATTAAAAATTCAATTAAAATACAAAGGTGATAGAAAAAATAGACAACATGTTATACATAGTATAATAAGAGTTTCAAAACCTGGAAGAAGAGTATATGTATCAAAAGATAAAATTCCAGTAGTTAAAGGTGGAATGGGTATATCAATAATTTCAACTTCAAAAGGTGTTCTTACCGACAAAGAAGCTAGGGAACTAGGAGTCGGTGGAGAATTAATTTGTTACGTTTGGTAGGAGGTGCTGAATAAATGTCACGTATATCAAAAAATCCAATAGATATACCAAATGGAGTAGAAGTGACAATTAACGATAATACAATTAAAGTTAAAGGTCCTAAGGGTGAATTAACCCAAGAATATTTACCTTATGTAAAATTTGTAATTGAAGATAATAAAATAAAAGTAGAAGGTAACGAAGATGCAATGAAAAGAAAAAGTGATGCAAAAAGAATAAATATGTTTCAAGGAACTTATGCTTCATTAGTAAAAAATATGATTAAAGGTGTAACAGAGGGATTTTCAAAAGAATTAGAAATATTAGGTATTGGTTATAGAGCAGCAATGCAAGGTTCAAAGTTAGTATTACAATTAGGTTATTCTCACCCAATTGAATACCTTCCACCTGAAGGAATAACAATAGAAGTACCAGCACCAAATAAGGTAATAGTAAAAGGAATTGATAAATATTTAGTTGGTGAAGTTGCTGCAAAAATCAAAAGATTTAGAAAACCAAATGTATACTCAGGAAAAGGTATTAAATATGTTGGTGAGGTAATTATCAGAAAACAAGGTAAGAAAGTTTAAGGGAGGCTGACCAGATGATTAAACCCATTCAAAAGAAAAAATTAAGAAGAAAAAGACATTTAAGGGTTAGAAGAAAAGTTTTCGGAACTCCTGAAAGACCAAGAATGGCTGTTTTCAAGAGTAATAAACACATATACGTTCAAATTATAGATGATACAAAAGGTCATACATTGGCAGCTGCTTCCACAGTTGATAAAGAATTAAAATTAGAAAAAACATGGAATATTGAAGCTGCTAAAGAAGTAGGAAGGTTAATTGCAAAAAGAGCATTAGAAAAAGGAATTTCAAAAGTATCATTTGATAGAGGCGGCTTCAAATATCATGGAAAAATTAAAGCTTTAGCTGATGCTGCCCGTGAAGCAGGTCTTGACTTTTAAGGAGGTGTAGACGTAAAATGGCCTTAGATAAAAATTTAATGGCTTCAGCAGCTGCTGAAGAATTTGAAGAAAGAATAATAGAAATTAGAAGAGTTACAAAAGTTACAACAGGTGGAAAAAATATATCCTTTAGAGTTGTAGCTGTTGTAGGAAATAGAAACGGAAAAGTTGGAGTAGGAAGTGGAAATGCTAGAGAAGTTCCTCAAGCAATTAGAAAAGCTATTCAAAATGCAAAGAAAAATATGATAGAAGTTCCTGTAAAAAATGGAACTATTCCTCATGAAGTATTAGGAAGACAAGATGCTTCAAAAGTTCTTTTAAAACCAGCAGGACCAGGTACTGGTATTATTGCTTCTGCTTCAGTTCGTGCTGTGGTTGAATTAGCAGGAGTACGTAATATCCTTTCAAAAGCTTTAGGTTCAACAACTGCAATCAATTTAGCTAAAGCAACTTTGAATGGATTAAAAGAATTAAAGTCACCAAAAGAATATGCAGAACTCAGAGACTTGAGTGTTTCAAAGGTATTCCAAGGTGCCCATAAGGAGGGATAATAATGGCTAAATTAAGAATAAAACTTGTAAGAGGAAGAGCGGGAAAAAATTACAGACAACTCGCCACCTTAGATGCCTTAGGGTTAAGAAAGCCAAATCAAGAAGTTATAAAAGAAGATAGACCTGAAATAAGAGGTATGATTACAAAGGTACAACACCTTGTAAAAGTTGAAGAAATTGAAGAATGAGGGGGTAGCAAATATGTCTCTTAAAATATCAGACTTAAAACCCGCCGAAGGATCAAGAAAAGTTGCCAAAAGAACCGGAAGAGGTTGGAGCTCAGGGTTAGGAAAGACAGGTGGAAAAGGTCATAAAGGTCAAAAATCTAGAGGTAAAGGTAAAGTAAGACCAAGTTTTGAAGGTGGTCAAACACCATTATTCAGAAGAATTCCAAAATATGGATTCACAAATGCTCCATTTAAAAAAGATTATGCAGAAGTAAATATATCTGTATTAGAAAACAAATTTGAAGCAAATGAAGAAATTACACCGGAAAAATTATTAGAAAAAAGAATTATTAAAAAAGTAAAAGACGGTGTAAAGATATTAGGTAATGGCGAATTAACAAAACCATTAAAAGTAAAAGCACATGCATTCAGTAAAAAAGCACAAGAAAAAATCGAATCAGCCGGCGGAAGTGTCGAGGTGATTCAATAATGAGAGAAGCATTTAAAAATATGTGGAAGATCCCGGAACTCCGGGATCGTATTATATTTACATTATTAGCTTTAATCGCTTTTAGAGTAGGCATATATATTCCAATTCCAGGAATAGATTTAGCAAGATGGGAAGGTTTTATAGCCGGTTTAGGTGGTACCTCTCAAGGTTTAATTAGTTTTTTTGATGTTTTTACAGGTGGATCATTAAAACAATTTTCTATATTTGTTCTAAGTGTTACACCTTATATTAATGCATCAATCATTTTACAATTATTATCATCAGTAATACCAAGTTTGAAAGAAATGTTAAGAGAAGGGGAAGAGGGTAGAAAAAAATTTGGTAGATTGACAAGACAGGTTACATTAGGTCTAGCTCTACTTCAAGGATTTTTCTTATCATTAGGAGTTGCAAATTACAGATCTCCTAATTTAAATTATTTTATTTTTGTATTAATATCAACATCTTCCATAGTTGCTGGTACAATGTTCTTATTATGGTTAGGTGAAATGATTACAGAAAAGGGTATTGGAAACGGTATTTCTGTATTGATTTTTGCAGGTATAGTTTCAAGATTCCCACAATATATAGCAAGTGGTTTAGTAGGTAGATTAAGCGTTTTCGAATGGATAATATTAATTGTAATTGCTATAGCAGTAGTAGTTGGTACAGTTTATTTGCAAACATCAGAAAGAAGAATTAATGTACAATATGCAAAAAGAGTTATAGGAAACAAAATTTATGGTGGATCTTCCACATATATTCCAATAAAGGTAAATGGTGGAGGTGTTTTACCAATAATTTTCGCATCAGCTATAATGACATTACCTTCAATGTTAGCTACAGCAACAGGAGCACAATGGGTAAGTAGATGGTTTGGTTATGGTACACCTCTTTACTTAATAATTTATGCATTATTAATATTCTTCTTTGCATATTTTTATAATTCAGTAGTTATAGATCCAAATGATATATCAGAAAACATTAAAAAATATGGTGGATTTATTCCTGGTATAAGACCTGGTAAACCAACATCAGATTATATAACAAAAACGATGATGAGAGTTACCTTTATTGGTGCACTATTCTTAGTAATAATTTCATTGTTGCCTTATATTATTAGAAGTGCATCAGGGGTAAATATTTGGATTGGCGGTACATCAGCACTTATAGCAGTTGGTGTTTCATTGGATATAATGCAACAAATAGAAGCTCATATGATTACGAGACAGTATGAGGGTTTCATGAAGAAAGGGAAACTCCGCGGGAGGAGATAATTATGTCAAAACTTAATTTATTATTTTTTGGACCTCCAGGAGCAGGTAAAGGTACAATAGCAAAAGAGGTATCAAAAAAATATGATATACCTCATATATCAACTGGAGATATGTTAAGAGAAGCAGTAGCTTCCGGTAGCGAATTAGGTAAAAAAGTTAAATCTATTTTGGATAATGGTCAATTAGTTTCAGATGAAATCATGTTAGATGTTATAAAAGAACGATTAAGTAAAAATGATGTAGCAAAAGGCTTTATATTAGATGGGTACCCTAGAACACTTCCTCAAGCTGAAGCATTAGAAAAAATATTAGAAGAAATGAATAACCTTATTACTGGAATAATTTACCTTGAAGTAGATGAAGAAACCGTTGTAAAAAGGATTACTTCACGAAGAATATGTCCAAAATGTGGAAAAATATATAATATAATTACATTAAAACCTAAAGTAGAAAATAAATGTGATATTTGTGATGTGGATTTAATTCAACGTGATGATGATAAAGAGGAAGTAGTAAGAGATAGATATAAAGTATATATGGAAAAAACATATCCTGTAATAGAATTTTATAAAAAATATAATCATTTCTTTACAGTAGACGGTAGTGGAACGGTAGAAATAGTTACAAAAGAAGTGTTTAATATATTGGAAGGGATAGTATGATTTTAGTAAAAACGCAATCCGAAGTTGATAAGATGAGGCGAGCTGGGAAGCAGCTCGCTATGCTCTTTGAGAAAATTAAGGATTTGGTTGTTGAAGGTTCAAATGCATATGAAGTTGAAAAATTTGTAAATACCTATATGAAAGAAAAAGGTTTTATTCCCACATTTAAAGGGTATGCGGGATTTCCTTATGCAACATGTATTTCTGTTAATGAAGAGATTGTTCATGGATTTCCATTAAAAGAAAAAATATTTAAAAATGGAGATATTGTATCTATAGATATGGGATTAACTTTGGATGGATATATAGCTGATGCCGCTAGAACATTTATGATTGGAAAAGTTGATGAAAAGGTAAAAAAATTAGTTGAAGTTACTGAAAAATCTTTTTGGATAGGTATTGAACAGGCAGTTCCTGGAAATAGAATAGGTGATATTAGTAATGCAATACAAACATATGTAGAATCTTTTGGTTTTTCAATAATAAAAGAATATGTTGGACATGGCGTTGGAAGAAAATTGCATGAAGATCCACAAATACCAAATTATGGACCAAAAGGTAAAGGTCCCATTATAAGAAAAGGTATGACATTTGCAATTGAACCTATGGTTTCTATGGGTGATTGGAAGGTTAAAGTTTTAGAAGATGGTTGGACCGCAATTTCTGCAGACAAATCGATTACTGCTCATTACGAAAATACTTTAGTAATTACTGAAAATGGTCCAGAAGTATTAACAATATTAGATTAGCCCGAGAGGTGATTATCGTGGCAAAGAAAGATGATGTTATTGTAATGGAAGGTCATATCGTAGAATCATTACCTAATGCTACTTTTAGAGTAGAATTAGATAATGGACATATGGTATTAGCTCATATTTCAGGTAAAATGAGAAAAAATTTTATAAGATTAGTTCCTGGAGATAGAGTAATAGTAGAAGTTTCAATCTATGATTTAAATAGAGGCAGAATAGTACGTAGAGAAAGAATTAAAAGAAATCCAAGTAACGAGGAGGAATGAGCAAATGAAAGTAAGAGCCTCAGTAAAAAAGAGATGTGAACATTGTAGAGTTATTAGAAGAAAAGGTAGAGTATGGGTAGTTTGTTCTAAAAATCCTAAGCACAACCAAAGACAAGGATAATTTTAAAGGAGGGAATTTTGAATGCCACGTATTTTGGGTGTTGAAGTACCAAATAACAAGAAGTTATTCATTGCTCTTACATACATTTACGGTATAGGGAAACATAGAGCAATGGAAATATTAAATGCCACAGGTATTGACCCTGATAAAAGGGCAAAAGAATTATCAGATGATGAAATAAGTAAGATAACTCATTACATTAATGAGCATTACTTAGTTGAAGGTGAATTAAGACAAGAAGTTCAAAAAAGTATTGCAAGATTAATTGAAATTGGTTCGTACAGAGGTTATAGACATAAAAACGGATTACCAGTTAGAGGTCAAAAAACCCATTCAAATGCAAGAACAAGAAAAGGTCCAAGACCATCAAAAATCGGTAAGAAAAAGTAAGTAATAATAAGGAGGTTTAGCGATGGCTAGAAGAACAAGTCAAAAAAAGAAGAAAATATCTCTTGAAAAAGCAGTTGTACACATTCAATCAACATTCAACAATACAATTATTACATTAACAGATCCATCAGGAAATGCATTATTTTGGGCAAGTGGAGGAACAGCTGGTTTTTCAGGAACAAAAAAAGGTACTCCATATGCTTCTCAGTTAGCAGCTGATAAAGTGGCTAAGGAAGCTTTAAAGTATGGTGTAAAAAAATTAGATGTTTATGTAAAAGGACCGGGTGCTGGTAGAGAATCAGCTATAAGAACATTACAAGCTGCAGGTTTGGTTATTGAAAATATAAAAGATAAAACTCCAATACCTCATAATGGTTGTAGACCAAAGAAAAGAAAAGGAATGTAAGGCCTAAGAGGAGGGAATGTAATGGCAAGATATATAGGATCTCTTTGTAAACTTTGTAGAAGAGAAGGATTTAAATTATACTTAAAAGGTGAAAGATGTTATACAGATAAATGTGCTTTAGCAAGAAGACCATATGCTCCAGGACAACATGGACAACAATCAAAAAAACCAACACAATATGGTTTACAATTAAGGGCAAAGCAAGCATTAAAAAGAATCTATGGTGTATTAGAAAGACAATTTAGAAGATACTTTGAAGAAGCATCAAGAAGAGAAGGAAATACAGGAGAAAATTTGATGAGAGTTTTAGAAACAAGATTGGATAATGTAGTGTATCAAATGGGATATGCTGTAAATAGAAGAACTGCAAGACAATTAGTAAGACATGGACACTTTTTAGTAAATGGTAAAAAAGTTGATATTCCATCTTACAGAGTTAGACCAGGAGATGTAGTTGAAGTAAAAGAAAAGAGCAGATCAATTTTACCAATTAAACAAGGTATTGAATTAGCACAAAAAGCTAATAGAAAAGCAGATTGGATTGAAGTAGATTACAATGCATTTAAAGGAACATTCTTAAGATTACCAACATTAGAAGAAATGGAAGTTCCTGTAGACTTACAAGCTATTATCGAGCTTTACTCAAAATAAAATTAATGACTATTTTGACTATCGCAAAAACGCGCCTAACAAAAAGAAAGGGGGTGCACTCCAATTTAGAGAAGCTAAATTGGGGGTAATAGATGGAATTTGTAAAACCAGAAAAAATGATATTAGAAACTTTAGAAGAATCAGAAGAATTGGAATACAAATATGGAAGGTTTGTCTTGTCGCCTTTAGAAAGAGGATATGCAGTTACGATAGGTAACGCATTAAGAAGAGTATTATTATCCTCAATACCAGGGTTAGCTATTACAAGCATTAGAATTCCTGGTAAATTGCATGAATTTGATACAATTGAAGGCGTTCAAGAAGATATTTTAGAAATTACAGTTAACTTAAAAAAAGTAGAATTAAAAGTCCTTGATTTTGATAATATTAATAATTTAAAAGAACCAATAGTTTTAAGAATAGATAAAATGGGTCCATCTGAAATAAAAGCTGGAGATATAATAACTCCTGCTGGTATAGAGGTTGCAAACCCTGAGTTAAAAATTGCAACAATGAATGCAGCAAAAAAATTCGAAATGGAATTGTATGCAACAATAGGGAAAGGATTTGTTTCAACTGCAGAAATGGATTTATCCAAAGATATAGAATATATTTATATTGATGGAGTATATAGTCCAGTTATAAGAGTTAATTATTTAACAGAAAATGTTCGTGTAGGAAAAAGAACTGACTATGATAAATTAATTTTAGAAGTTTGGACAAAAAAATCTATCGATCCAAAAGAGGCTTTAGTCAAAGCTACGAAGATATTGATAGAACATTTTAATATAATATATGCTTCTTGGAGAGAAGATTTATCTGAATTGCAAGAAGTTAACACTGCTTCTGAATCAGCAGAAGAGGTGGTATCAGAAGACAAATCTGTAGTTGTAGAAGAGGAATTTAAAAATGTAAATATTGAAATATTAGAAACAAAAATAGATGAACTTGATTTAAGCAAAAGAGCTAAAAATTGTTTAAAAAGAGAAAAAATACATACAGTTAGAGACATTTTGAAAAAAGATCCTGAAGAGTTAATGAAAATTAAGAATTTCGGTAAAAAATCATTAGATGAAATTAGAAAAGAATTACAAGAAAAATTCCAATTGGATTATGATGAGATCCAGAAGGGAGGAGCCTAAGTATTATGAGACATAGAGTAAAAATAAATAAATTAAGCAGATATGCTTCACATAGGAAGGCTTTGTTAAAAAACTTAGCTAGAGAAGTATTTGAACATGGAAGCATCATGACAACTACAGCAAAAGCAAAAACTGTAAGACCATTAGTTGAAAAAATATTAACAAAAGCAATAGAAGCAAAAACAACAGATAACAAAGATAGAAGCGTTGCTTTAAGAAGACAAATAAATAGATATTTCAACGATAGAAAATTTACAAACAAAGTTGTTGATGAAATAGCTAAGGTATATATTGAAAAAAATAGAAAAAGCGGTTATACAAGAATATTGAAAATAGGCTTCAGAAGAGGAGATGCTGCAGAATTATCTTTGTTACAATTAGTAGAAAATATCGAGAAAAAAGAAGAAGAAAATTAATATTTAAGCCCCGAGTTTTCGGGGCTTTTTTAATTAAAAATGTGGTATAATATTTCTATATAAAATAATATCTTCTACATGCTTCAAAAACAACTACAATAATTAACAGCTTATCTTGAGATTAAATATATAGAAATTAAAATTTGACATATGAGGTGATAATGTGAGTGAAAACTCTAATAACAGAGATTTAAAAAAAGATGAGATAATACCTGTAGAGATTGATATGGGTAAATTAAATCAAATGTCTAGAAGGCAACTTTATAATCTTGCGAGAAAATATGGAATTGAGAATTATTCTGTCCTTACAGATCATGAATTAAAATTTAAAATTTTAAGTAAACAAACTGAATCATTTGGATATTTTTTTCATGAGGGTGTATTAGAAATACTACCTGACGGCTATGGATTTTTAAGAAATACGCACAATTCTCTTTTAAATGGGAATGATGATGTATATGTGTCACAATCACAAATACGAAGATTTAATCTTTCAACTGGAGATGTGGTTGCAGGCCAAGTAAGACCACCTAAAGAAGGTGAAAAGTTTTTTGCATTATTAAGAGTTGAAGCTGTTAATTCTCAGGTCCCTGAACTTGCGAAAGATAGAATTTCCTTCGAAAATCTTACTCCTGTATATCCTAATGAAAGGCTTCAATTAGAATATGAAAATTCACCTGTTAGCTCAAGAATTATAGATATTTTTTCTCCTATTGGGAAAGGGCAAAGGGGTTTAATTGTTGCTCCTCCAAAAGCTGGAAAAACAACATTATTAAAAGATATAGCAAACTCTATAGCAATTAATAATCCTGAAACTAAAAGAATAGTATTATTAATTGATGAAAGACCGGAAGAAGTTACAGATATAAGAGAAACTGTAGATGCTGAAGTCATAGCGGCTCCTTTTGATATGGATCCTAAAAATCAGATAAAAGTAGCTGAAATGACGTTAAATATGGCAAAGAGACTTGTTGAATTTGGACATGATGTAATTATTCTAATGGACTCATTAACTAGATTAGCTCGTGCTTACAATTTATATGTTCCGCCAAGTGGGAAATTATTAAGTGGTGGTGTAGATCCATCAGCATTAACCTTTCCAAAAAAATTTTTTGGAGCAGCAAGAAGAATAAGAGAAGGCGGTAGTTTAACAATATTAGCAACAGCATTGGTAGAAACAGGATCAAAAATGGATGAAGTAATATTTGAAGAATTTAAAGGAACAGGCAATATGGAATTAGTATTGTCTAGAGATTTAGCTAATAAGAGAATATTTCCTTCTATTGATGTTATTTTATCAGGTACAAGAAAAGAAGAATTATTATTTACAAAAGAAGAATTAAAATATTCTTGGATACTTAGAAATTGGTTGCATAATCTTTCTAAAGAAGAAGCTTTAATGGAAATATTTAGACTTATGAGAAAGTATGAAAATAATAAGAAGTTATTTAAGGAAATAGAAAAGCAAAAATTTATTAATTGATAGGGGGATATTATGTTTTTAAAAAGATTTAAAAAGATAGAAAACCCAAAAAAAACCTTTGTAATAGTTCATGGATTAGGAGAACATTCAGGAAGATATGATTTTTTAATTAATAAATTAATAGATAAAAATTATCAAGTAATTACCTTTGATTTACCTGGACATGGATTAAGTGAAGGTAAAAGAGGGCATATAAAGAATTTTTATGAAATATATAGATATATCGAAGAAATTACTCCAGAAAAATTTATATTATTTGGTCATAGTATGGGAGGGTTAATTGCATTAAGATATACTGAATATTCAGAAAAAAAACCAGAAAAATTAATTTTATCATCTCCAGCGGTGGGGAAACTTTATACACCTTTTCAAAAATTTCTATTAAAAACAATAGGGTTAATAGGAACTATTACTATAAACAATGGAATTGATCCAAAAGATTTATGTCATGACGATAAAGCAATAAAAGAATACATTGAAGATCCTTTTGTTCATAATAAAATTTCTTTTAGTACAGCTAAACAATTATTTTTTGAATCTGAAAAAGCTCTAGAAGAAGCAGAAACTCTTTATATTCCAATATTGCTTCAATATGGGGAAATAGATAAAGTAGTCAATATTAATAATTGTGATATATTAGCTCAAAAACTAAATAACGTGTTTGTACAAAAATTTAAATATGCAAAACATGAAATTCATAATGAACCGAAATATAAAGATAAATTTATTAATAATATAATGAATTTTATACAACAGTAATTTATTTTGGATTTCTGATAGGAGGGATTTTATGAAATTAAATGGAAAAATTTTATTGTTAGTAATATTATTGTTATTAGTTTCTTTTTCTACACTATTTTTTATTAGTACAACGCAATCTCAAAAATCACTAGAAAAGAGTTTTGTAGATAAATTAATTTTAGCTAGAAATTCTAAAATGACTTTTCTTGAGAAAACTTTTTTAGATATAGAAAATGATATTATATATATTTCTGAGATGCCAGCTGTAATAGATGAATTGAATAACTTTTATGAAGAAGAAGATTATTTTAAAAGTTTGAATAAATTTGAGCAATATTTAAAAGATTTGCAGTTAATATTCTATGAAAAAAATCCATATACAGAAAGAGAAAAATTGGATAATATTTTTTATGATGATAATTTTGATCAAAACGTAATAAATGGGGATGTTTTAGATAATGTTTATACTTATATAAATATACATGAAAAAATAAATCCATTATTAAGAAAACTTATGTATACCAAGAAAATATATTTTGATATATTTTATATTACCCCCGATGGTTATATATTATATTCAGTTAAAAAAAATAAAGATTTCGGAACTAACATAGAAACTGGAGAATATAAAAATTCAAGTTTGGGAGATTTATACAAAATATTAAAAAATAATAATGATAATAATGTACATTTTTCAGATATTAAATATTATACGGCTGGTGAAGAGGAACATGGTTTTTTTGCTGGGAAAAGAGTTATGTATGATGATGAAAATATAGGATATTTAATAGTTCATATATTAAATGAAGAATTTGAATATGTTCTGCAGAACAAAAGCGGCATGGGAGAAACAGGAATAACATATGTTGTTGGACAGGACAAAATAATGAGAAGTAATCTTCCAGGAAAAGAAACAATATTAAAACAAAAAGTAGAAACAGATTATGTAGAAAAAGCATTAAAAGGGGAAACCGGATGGGAAATATCAACAAATTTCAAAGGAGAAAAGGTTTTAGCAGCATATTCTTCATTTAAATTCAAAGAAATAAATTGGGCATTTGTATCAGAAATATCAACAAAAGAAGCATTTAAAGCATCTGAAAAGATCAAAACTGTATTAATAATAACATCATTGGTAATATTAATAATTTCAATAATAATATCATTATTCTTCT